>JAABPS010000493.1 GCA_011391835.1 Desulfobacteraceae bacterium | reverse complement strand
AAAATATCAACAACGCACACCTCAGCGCAGATGCCGCAGTTAACGCATGCCCTTTCTTCCCCATGCATGCCGCTGTCGAGTTGCATGGGCGACGTGTTAAATGCAGATAGAAATGATCTGGAGTAACTTTGCCTGCCAAATCCTGCCCTCAAAAATCCAAAAAACTCTTTGTCCGTGACTTCAGGAACTATACGTAGCGATGTTTCATACAACCCAAGATAGGAGTCTTTCTGAACGACATGCCCTTTAAAAATTCCTCCGGCTATACAGCGTACCGGGTTTTTATCCGGTAGGTTCTGGATAAGATGATCAATTCGTGTCCCCATCCGTATGGTTATATGTCTGCTCTGGCTGGCGGGTATTGTTGAAAAAGCAATAATTCTTTCAGTTGGATATTCCCCTGTTTTTAGCATCTGGGCAAGAAACAGCAGGTCCTGGCCGGTTATATACCATGCGTAATTTTCTGATGAAGATTTTTTGGTATGATATAGCATCACGCCGGGATCATCCGAAGGATATTTGCCCAAAAAAGCGTGGGAGATTAGATGGTTATGGTTTTCGAAAAGATATGAACTGTCAGAAGGGGCTATCACGTGAACATTGGAACAGAATTTCTTTAATATGTCTACCCCGAAGGCGAACAGTTCGGTTTGGTTATGTAAATATACTTGCGGCGCTGGTTGAAACGGGTCTTTATTGTCCAGGCTTACCCATATTGAGTTCGGTGAGGCATGCGGGGATGCAATTTCTCTAAACGGGAGGGTTCGTATAAAAGGCCACACCCCTCCATCCATGAGAAGTTGTGCAAGCGTTTCTCTTTCTATTTTGTTTAGTTCAGTCTCAGAAAGAGACGTGTATCTTTCTTTCTTTTCCTCCTTTGAAAGCTGAATCACTATCTCCTTAATAACACGGCGATGGCCGTAGTTTATCTCAGCAACCTTTCCTCCTCCTGGCGAAAGGAATTTTAGTTCCGGACGATTTTTGTCAATAAAGAGTACTGTTCCGATGTTGACTGAATCGCCGATGTCTATCTTCAGCTTTGGCTTAATAAAGGGGATAAGCCAGGGAACAGCGGCTACATGAGTTGGGTTTGTAAACGTATCCAGCTTAAGAGCGGGTTTCCCAGAAATATTTAAATTATATCCTTTGTTTATTTTTACTGAGACCATCGGGTGAATACACGACTCAATTTATTTGAAAACGACGGACGCATCCGGATTAAACGGGTTGACCCTGACGGCCAGGGAAAAAAGATACGGATACTTTTCCTTAAGATACCGAATATAGGCAAACCACTCCTGCACAAGGAGGCCATACACCCTGTTTATATCTCCTGAAAGATGATGATAATCATTATCCGGTAAATTGTGCAACTCATTTCTATGCTCAAATTCTTCCCGTAAATGAAAAATAGCCCTGAGAAGGTCTGTAAATGCTTCATGCTCAATTAATATGGGATTGGTGAGCAGGGTCAGCAGAAAAATTTCCTTTTCTTTTAAAAAGCCGCTCAGTTCGCTCAGATCCCCCTTGTGGGTATCAATTTTATAGGTATAATCATTGATATGCTTGTGAGCGCTTTTATACATAGCCTGGTCCCATTGGTTTGTAACGATTAATTTTTTACTCAACGATTCCACAGCGGGGTCAAAGGCGGTCATCATTTTCAACAACTGGGTACCTGCTTCACTGAAAAAAAGACTCAGTGCCATGTTTATTTTTTGAAGTCGAATATTTTCTTCTCTCTTACTTAGAAGAATATCCGTTGCATTAGCGACCACACCTAAAAAGGTACCAACCCCGCAGATAATGAGTATCAGGGTAAGCACTTTTCCACTATAGGTCACGGGATGGATATCGCCATATCCCACCGTAGCAATTGTCACGATGGTAAAATAAAGCGCATCAATAAACCCAAGCCCTTCAATATACATAAAACCAATAATGCCGGCTGCCAGAATAAGCAGAAATATAAAAATGAATATCTTTAATCGAAATCGTAAGGCGTCCATAATATTCGGAGGGCTATTTTAACATTTATTTTGAATTTTATTTAACATGTACAGGTTAAAGAGCAATTTCAATAAGCCTCATCATATTTCAGATCCTGATCTGTGATTTTCCCTTTGAACAGGTTATATGTCCATATCTGGTACCCAATAACCACTGGAATAAAAATGACTACAACAACGAGCATGATCTTTAAAGTGAGTGGACTGGATGAAGCGTTATGTGTCGTCAGGTTGTATTCAGGGTTAAGACTCGATGGAAAAAGATTCGGATACAGCCCAATAATACCGAAAAATGTTACCCCTGCAATGGTTAAGGCAGATGAAAACCATGCTTTAAAAGGTGCCTGTTTTTTAATAAACATTTTGATCCCGATCATCGCAATTCCGGTGATCAGTATCACGATAAATAGCAATGGATTCTGAATATAATTATCATAAAGATTCGTAGCAAATTGGGTGGCAACA
>JAABPS010000492.1 GCA_011391835.1 Desulfobacteraceae bacterium | reverse complement strand
TCGTAAAGCTCAGCAGATTCTTCAAAAATATAAGGAACTTCAGGATATTATTGCGATCCTCGGCATAGAAGAATTGTCTGATGAAGATAAAGTTACTGTATCAAGGGCAAGAAAGATTCAGAGATTTTTATCTCAGCCATTTCATGTAGCTGAGACCTTTACAGGAATGAAAGGCAAATACGTTAAAATTGCCGATACGGTAAGGGGGTTCAAGGAAATTTGCGAAGGCAAGCATGATGATCTTCCCGAACGCGCATTTTATATGGTCGGCGGTATAGAGGAAGCCGTTGAAAAAGCAAAGCAAATGGCCGATGAAAAGTAGAAGTGAGGGCATATAATATGGCCGGAAACATAAAGTTGGAAATTGTTACACCTGAAAAATCGGTCGTCAGCGAAGAAGCTCAGATTGTTATGGCTCCGGGCGCTCTGGGCGAATTTGGAGTTCTAATTGGCCATACACCTTTTTTCACCACCCTGAAAGTGGGGATTATCCGGTATAGGGATGTTAAGGGGGAAGAAAGGTTTGTATTTGTCAATGGGGGGTTTGTTGAAGTGCTTCCCGATAGAGTTACTGTGCTGGCGGAGTCTGCTGAAAGAAGGCGTGATATAGACGTAGAAAGGGCGAAATCCGCTTTAAAACGAGCCCAGGAACGTTTGGCAAAAATGAGTGCCGAAAAGGATATTGATTTTACAAGAGCTAAGGCAGCTTTGGACAGAGCGTTGCACCGTGTGAAGCTTGCTGAAACAGGGCACCACTGATTGCTTAGAGATTTGCAGATATTTTTTACCCGTTGCTGATGAGCAATAATAATTATAAAAAGGGCGGCCGGATTTGGAAGGCTGCCCTTTTTATTTGTGACACGTCTTTCTTGCCTCAAGTCCTGCTTTAAAAAGAGAGGCTTCGGAGAGAATATAGGGGAGCTTCACTTCAAAAGAAGTCCCTGCTTCTTATAGATATTAATATATGAACGCATAATCTTTAATGAGGTTATTTAATGACTAGTAAAATAGCTGCTGTGATTCTTGCAGCCGGTTTGGGAAAAAGAATGAAGTCCGAGAAAGCCAAGGTATTATACGAGATAAACGGTAAGCCTATGGTTATGTATGTTATCGAAACGGCAAAAAAAATCGCAGGAAACAATATAGTTGTTGTTATTGGAAAACAGGCTGAAAAAGTCAGTGAAACAGTATCAAAAGAACATGAGGTTGTTTTTGCAATGCAAAAAGAGCAGCTAGGCACAGGACATGCGGTTAAGTGTGCTTTGCCTTTTCTGCCTGAATGTTCGGAACAGGTATTAATTCTGTGCGGAGATGTACCACTTCTTTCTTATAATACTTTAAAGAGACTTTACGAAGAACATATTAGATCAAATCGCGATATCTCTGTTTTGGCGGTTGAATCCGGTAATCCGAAGGGATACGGGCGAATTATTCTCGATAATGAAAATAATGTTTCCGGAATAATTGAAGAGACTGATGCAACTGAAGCACAAAAACAGATAAAAATTATTAATTCAGGCATATATTGTGTGAAAAAAGAATTCCTAGAATATTCCCTGAATAAAATCAGCTCTGATAATGCTCAGAATGAATTTTATCTAACAGATATCGTTAAGATCGGATATAACTACAATAAAAACGTAGGGGCAGTTATCGGGCAGGATAAGGAAGAGTTGTTGGGAATAAACAGCATTCAGGATTTGATGGCTTTAGAACGCATAATTCAGAGACGGATGGGTATTATTGCTTGACTTTGGCATTGATGGGATATTATAAACATAATATAATTTGGGGTGGAGAGTTGGATAACGAATTGATTCTGCGGCAATTTGACGAAATAGAAAATAAACTTGAAAAGGTAGTTGCGGTTTGTAAATCATACAAGGCGATTAATTTAGAACTAAATAATAAAATATTAAAATTAGAGGAGGAGTTGCAGGGTAAGATTGAGACCGAAAAGTGCTATTCAATAGAAAGAAATATCATCAGGTCAAAAATTGATAATCTTCTCAGCAAGCTCGATGGGATTACAGAAGCTCATAAATAGCAGCCAACAAAATTATTTTGAAAGGTAGATATTTATTTGGAACAATTTTTAAAAATTGATATTTTTGGAAAGCAATATACTTTTAAAGCCGAGACTGAATTCTCCCACGCAAAAGAAGTTGCCGATCTTCTTGTTAAAGAGGTTAGAAGGGTTGAATTACGGCAGCCGGATTTTCCGGTAAGCAATAACCAGCTTGGAATTATGATTTTAACTGCCTTGAATATTGCAAATGATAATATCGAGATTAAAAGAAAGCATTCTGAATTCCTGAGTGTAATTTCTGGCAAATCGGCAAAATTGCTCAGTAAAGTGGATGATTGTTTAATTCAGATGTTTCAATAAGTTGTGTCTTGGCTATAAATCGGCTGAAAAAAATATTATATTATTATTTACTTTCAAACTAGTGATATAAACCGGATGATATTATTTGAGT
>JAABPS010000491.1 GCA_011391835.1 Desulfobacteraceae bacterium | reverse complement strand
TATGCGCAATTACCAACCCAACATTCATATATGTTTTTGTCGGGAGGTCATTCCTTGTCAGCATGGGCTCAAAACCATAACTGTACAAGTCGGAAATGCGGGCTGCAAAATAGTCTTTAGCAATAATTCGATTGCGGCGTGTACCAATGTCGTTCCAGTCACGAAACGCTTCGATAAATACACCGATTTTATAACATACTCGATTTATTTCTGAAAACACATGGTCACGATATGGCTCCATTTGTTCGAGGGCTTGGCGTGTATAAACCAAATCGAAATGACGATCCGGAAATGGCAACTTTGTTGCGTTTCCCTGAATAAATTGAACCTTTCCAGGAATTCTTTTTCCCTGCCAACTGAAGGGGGCATATTTAAGCAACTCAGAGGGCAACGTCGAGTCTGAGTCTATCTTTCTTGCCCAAAGGACTCCGCTTTCTGATAATTCAAGCCCGGAGAATTCGATCTCCGGAAATCTTGCCGAAAGAAGAATGAGATTAAGTCCTCGCCCACTTCCAACTTCAAGGACTCTTGCCGGCCTGTAGTGTGCAATAGTTTTTTCCAGCATGGCAAGATGGACGCGCGGAAGCGCCCATATATTTCCCAAATAATATTTATTAATCCATTGTATGAGATAATTTTGACGATTTTCCGGCAAAAGTTCGGACCACTCCATTTTATCCCATATACCTTCATATTTCTGTTGAACGGATTCAGATACGCGGCGCTTGTTATAAAAGTGTCGATAAAAAGAATTTTTATACCTGCTCTGCAAATAAAGGAAAAATGACTGAATGTTTCTTTTCATTACGTATATATCGGTTTTTGACATGGACTTATGCATGTAACTTTGAAATATATTCATAATTTCCGACTTATCAAGTAGTTTTATCGCTCCACCATTATTCACAACAGCCCCCCACATTTATAATTTCATTCAAATATTGTATAAATCAGACTTGTAGCCGCGAATATTTTCAGGGTTTGAGAACCACTCAATAGTTTTTTTGATGCCTCGACGGAATCCTTCCAGATCAGCGTATTCCGGGCTCCATCCGATCAGGCGTTTCGCTTTGCCGTTATCCGCCAATAGACGATCAACCTCGCTCCCTTCAGGCCGAAGACGTTGCTCGTCGGTCACGATTTCGACATCGGCAGAAAGCTTTTCCACAATCAAGCGCGCTACATCACCAATGGAAACCTCAAATCCGCTCCCAATGTTTATTACCTGGCCAACCGCAGTATCTGATTCAGCCATGGCAATAAAACCTCTAACCGTATCGTCAATGTAGTTAAAGTCACGTGTCGGCGTCAGCGACCCCAGATTGATCCGCCTTTTCCCGGAAAGTATCTGTGTAATTATTGTTGGAATAACCGCCCGTGCGCTTTGTCTGGGACCATATGTGTTAAAAGGCCTGATAACCGCCACCGGTGTTCCAAAAGAACGATAAAATGACAAAGCGATCTGATCCGCCCCAATCTTAGAAGCTGAGTATGGTGATTGTCCTTGTAAGGGGTGTTCTTCGTCTATGGGCACATACCGGGCTGTACCATATACTTCACTTGTTGAAGTATGCACAACTTTTTCTACACAGAGTTCACGAGCAGCTTGTACGATATGTAAAGATCCTGTAACATTTGTATCAACATATGTACTAGGCGAATGATAAGAATACGGAATGGCAATGAGAGCTGCAAGATGGATAACAACATTACAACCTTGCATTGCCGTTTTGACGCCATAAGTATCCCGAATGTCGCCTGAGAAAACATCCAGATTTTTTTTAATACCCGGTTCACAATGATCCAGCCAACCCCATGAATTGAATGAATTGTAGAGCACAAAGGCGCGAACATCATGTCCCCGGCGCACAAGCTCCTCAATAAGATGAGAACCGATAAACCCATCTGCTCCGGTTACCAGTATTTTCTTTCTTAAGAGATCCACTAACTGCTCCTTTTATTTCTAAATAAATGTCTAAATTGATTTAGCCAGACAAACTTTTTCATTTTCTACATGATAGATGCGATCGGCTGATCTGGCGAATGCCAGTTGGTGAGAAACAGCCAGAATTGTTGTCTCTTTGCATAATTCTTTCAGCGTTACGCATAGTGCAGCTTCGGTTTCCGGATCAAGAGAAGCGCTTGCTTCATCAAGAATGAGCAAATCGGGGCGTCGGACCAGGGCTCTTGCAAGGGCTATTCGCTGCCGCTGCCCACCCGAAAACCTGGCGCCACGTTCACCCATAGGAGTATCTATTCCCTGCGGAAGGTCACTAATAAATGACAACGCACCTGCCAAGCGTAAGGCATGCTCAACATCGGCTCTAGATATATCTGTTTCACCAAGGGTTACATTAGCAAAGATCGAATCATGCAGCATGAGCATTTCCTGTGGCACATATCCGATTCGCCTCCTCCAATCAACCAAATTTATCTCCGACAGAGGAATATCATCCAAAAGAATTGCTCCATCATTGGGCT
>JAABPS010000490.1 GCA_011391835.1 Desulfobacteraceae bacterium | reverse complement strand
ATAAAATTATCATTTTTTTACTCCTTGTGTTTATTCAATACCATATTTAATGCTTTCCTTAAATTGAAAGCCGTTTAAGAAAAATTACTAAAAGGAGATAAAGGCAAGAATCATATTAATATCCTTTTTCTTTTATTCTCCTAATCATATTCAGTTTGAATGCTTCCTTTTTTTCATCCCGTTGTATCTCCGCTGAAAGAAGATCAATTAATTCGGCGATTTTATGGCTTGGTATCTGAGACATTTTATATCCCAGATCGGATACAGCATCTTCAATAATTACCTCCGCAACAGGTCCTATGGCTAAAGCAAACTGTTCATTCAGATAACCCATAAAATCGTTGTCAAGAAATGCGCCTGTTCCTTCAACAATCTCAATCAGGTTGAATTTCAACAGTTTTGACACTGATTCGCGCAGATTGCCGGTAGTCATTCCCGTTTTTTTCGAAATAGAACCGAGATTTTTCTTGCCGTCAAGTTCCATGAGGACTTCCAGCATCCGGCTATCAAGCGAAATATCTCCCATATTACTCAATGCCACTCGCCTAAATACCAATAAAGAAATATCGCCTGACAAAATATCCATTTTATATCACCTCCGGTATTTGAAGTTGTCTGCAGATATTGTCCGGTATAAATAGAACATGCTCTCCGTAAAATTATACTACTGTTTTAACAATTTCAGCTCTTCCCTTAATGCCGCGAATTCAACACGAATCAAATTCTTTATGTCCTCAACCGCATTAATGAAAATTTCCTTGCCAACATAGCCTTGCAATTCGGGTACGTTTAATCCGCCCTGAATATTTTCTTCTATATTCACTATCGTAGGAATCGGCTTTGCCACCGGCCTTTTCTTCTCAGTAATTTTCGCTTCAGATGTTTTCTTCTTTGAGCTATCTGAACTGCTGAGAGCTATTTGTCCTTTCAGTTCTTTAAATTTACTGAGTTCCGAAAAAAGCATTTTCTTTTTGGAGGCTTCGGAAATATTTTTTGACAGCACAACTTTTTCAAGACGCATGAAAGCGGAATTGATTATTTTAAATGCGTTCGGATGAGCACCACCTTTTTTATTTTTTATATATATTCCAAGCGAACGGAGTATCTGAAGGAAAATAAGCAGAATTTTATCTTCTTTAAATGTTTCTTTTAATCCATCAATCTGCTCAATAAATTTATTCAAAACCTCATCGTTGATCTCCCAATCCATGGACAAAACAATTGATTTTAATATCCTGAAAGGATAATATTCAAGATCGCTTTCTTCAGCGGCAACCGGAGAATTTGTTTCATTTTCCCCAAAAAGATCCTCAAGCCGGTTTTCAACCTGAGTATTCAGGCTTCCTTTTTCGCTGGCCAATTATTTTCCTCCTATTTAAGTTCTTGTTTAATAGAGGCTATTGTCATTGCTATGATTTTTTTCATAGTTTGAACAACATTAACACCTGTAATGGCGCTTGCCGAAAATGAAGGCGCTTTCAACACAGAATTTAAATCTTTTTCCATCTCTTCAAAAGACAAAACAGGTATGCCCTGCTCGGCAAGGTCTCTTTTGTTGTATTGCATTACCAAAGGAACCTTTGAAATATTTTTCTTATAATCAACAAGATTTTCTTCGAGGTTTTTTATTGACAGAATATTTTTATCCTTCCTGACAACCATTGAATCAGCTACAAAAACTATACCATCGACACCTCTTAATACCAATCTTCTAGTTGCGTTATATTTCACCTGACCGGGAACGGTATAAAGCTGAATTTTTACATCATATCCGTTTATTTTACCTATATCGAAAGGAAGAAAGTCAAAAAACAGCGTGCGATCGCCATGGGTTTTAACAGTGATCATTTCAGTCTGGATTCTTTCCCTGAATTTTTTATAAATATATTCGAGATTGCTGGTCTTGCCCCCACGACCCGGACCATAATAAACAATCTTTACCTGAACTTCCTTTTTCTTCATATTAATAAAGGCCATAATCTACCTGTTTTGCTGTTTGATAATAAAATTATATGCAGTAACTGTATACGCGTTGTTGTTATTAATCATCTGTGAATTCCAATATTTTTTTTGTCTTTTCGACGGTATCCGCGACTTTCAGTCTTAAAAAACCAAGTGATATGTCATTTCCAAATATTGCTATGAGCAAATAATCAGATAGTATTTTACTGAAATGTATATTTTCCTTTTCACCTTTATGAAAAAGGAGGGAAAATTCCCCCTCCCCGATTATTTTAGCCATAGCAGTAACTGCGCCGAAATTCCCTGCAGCCAAGGCGGCAAGGGAGTATATGTCATGGCTTGACTCCCCATTATCATGATTTGCGATGATATTACCTGCCATATCGATCAGAAAGACACAATGCACCCCAAGATCTATCAAATCATGCTGAAGAATTTCCTCAATTTCACTGAGCTGCTCCTCACTTAGTGTATAAGACAATTCGATTCCTCCCTGAAATATTCTTTTCTATATAAACAATAACTTTAC
>JAABPS010000489.1 GCA_011391835.1 Desulfobacteraceae bacterium | reverse complement strand
CATTGAACATAATATGGATGTAATCAAAACAGCCGATCATGTAATCGATCTGGGGCCTGAAGGGGGAGATGACGGAGGATATGTGCTTGCCTGCGGCACTCCTGAAGAGCTGGCACAAACCACAAACTCCTATACAGGATTGTTCTTAAGGAAAGCGCTTTCCAAATGATTTTCAGGGGCCCATCGTGAAAACAGCAGACAGCTAAACGTGTTGACGTTAGACCACAAAAAAGGGCCGCGAATACCGCAGCCCTTTTTTTACGATTTCAATTACTTTTAATGAGCACCAAGTAAACCAGTAAGAACTTCTAATCCTGGTACTTTTAGTACAACTATAAAAGCAATAACCAGAGCGTAGATACACAAAGACTCGATCAATGCGAGACCAATGATCATTGTAACAGTAACTTTGCCTGAAGATTCGGGATTTCTTGCAATCCCTTCAACTGCAGCCCTTAGACCAATACCCTGTGCTATACCGCAAAAAGATGCGGCAATCGTGATCCCAAAACCAGCGGCCAGGATACAGGTTTTAAATAATTGCAATACTTGCTCTTCCATGTAAACCTCCTTTAATAGTTAAATAATAGCGTTTCTTCCATTTTCCCATTATATGCGAACAATAAATATTGAGCTTCCCGGTAACAATTATCACTTCAATAAAAATTTTATTAATGAGCGTGTTCCATTGACAGCTTAAAATATATAGTCGAAAGAAGGCAAAATATGAATGCCTGTACAAATGCCACAAAGATACCCATAGCCATTAAAAGCACTGTTGGAACAATGAAAAGACCTGCTAAAGCAAAAAATATAGTGAGAACTGTTTCATGCCCCATCATATTCCCAAAAAGTCGCATAGAAAGAGACAGCACACGTGCAGCATGACTGATCAGCTCAATGGGGAAAATAATAGGGATCAACCACCATATAGGCCCAGTAAAATGATGATAATATTTTACTCCATGATATTTGAAGCCAATGAAATGTGTAACAATAAAAATAACAACCGCACAGGATACCGTTGTACTAATACTTGCCGTTGGCGGATAAAATGTAGGTATAAGCCCGATCAAATTACAGGTCAAAATATAAAAAAATGCTGTACCAAGAATTGGGAAAAACCACCGTCCTTCTTCCCCAGTTTGCTCCACCATAAAGTTCTCAGCGCCCGAAATAAGTGCCTCAAAAACATTCTGCATTTTGTTTGGGATCATGGTAACACCTTTTGAAGCAATGGCGCCAAGCACAATTAACAGAATCATAACAAACCATGTATAAATCACATGGGGATAAGCATGGGCAAAATGCCCAAATCCGATCAATTCAAAAAATTTAACTAAACTTAGATATGGATGCTCCATTTCTTACACTGTCTCCTTGCATATAAGTTTTTTTGCTTCAAGCACCGCCGCAAGGGTAATGCTCATGACAACAATAGAAAGTCCAATCGTCAAACCTATTGGGTTAGCATATTTCTTTAAAATAAGAATAAAAATAATCACGGCACTGATAAAAAAGCGAAGATAATATTTTGCCAAAATTGCTGAAGAGGATGCTAAATGGGGTGGTGTAAATGCTTTTTTTATCGTACGGTACAATAGATGAAAATTTATCGAGACGATTAATCCGCCGAATAATATCCCCATTGCGAACTCTGGAGTGTTGATAATAAATCCAATAGAGCTAATGACTACCAGCAGAATCCAGTTGGTTAAAGTAATAAATTTAAAAATACGCTCCTGTATTTTCAATATGTACCATCCCTGTCTGCTTTTTCCACTCTTTTTATGGCTATTCCGATATTCTTAAACCCAGCAATAATACCAAATACCAGAAATATATATGTCAGCCAAGGCGAAGTGCCAAATTTACTGTCAAGAAATTTGCCTAAAAAAAACCCAATAATAATCGCAAAAGCGACCTGAAGCCCCAGAGTGCTATAATAAGCAAGATCTTTAATATAACCCTTGTTCTCTTTTTTCATGAAAAAACAACCCCTTATGGATCGAACCGTCCCGTCATCCAACCCTGTCCAAAGGGTAAGTGCTGATACCACAGGAGAATTGGCAAGTCAACGTCAAATTTTCCATTTTTATTCATAAAATGTCATATATGTAACCATGATACGCTGGATGTTTTTAATCGATAAAATTGAGTTTTTCCGCATTAAAAACCGGCCCATCCACACAGGCATGCAGATACTTCGATTGAGCATCTCTGCTTTCAACCGCACACCCCAGGCAGGCGCCCATGCCACAGGCCATCATCGTTTCCATGGACACCTGGCAGGGGATATGATGCAACCGAGCCAGTTTGCCAACGGCTTTCAGCATTTCCATTGGTCCGCAGGCGCATACCATCTCCGGCGCGCAGTCATTTAAACGCCGGTTCAGCAGATCCGTAACAAACCCCTTCTCTCCCTTGCTTCCATCATCTGTGGCAATATGGATTTTTACACCCAGCACTGCAAAATCATCTTCACAAAAAATTTCTTCT
>JAABPS010000488.1 GCA_011391835.1 Desulfobacteraceae bacterium | reverse complement strand
GCTTATTGTGGTTTGTCTATTTCGGCCAGAGAGCTGTGCAGCAAAAAGAGCAGACATTTTTCATTGCAGCGGCTGTTTTCTCATGGATCCCTTTTCTGTTCAGAATGGAGGGCATTATTTTTGCTCCCTTCTATTTTTTATTTCTGATATGCCTGTTATGTGTTTTCATATTCAATTCTCAGGAACGACTGGCGTATGTGAAAGGCCTGACCATCTGGATTGTTTATTCTCTTTTACTGGTGATGATCCTGTGGATTGTTTCAGGGGCTAAACCTGTCTCGATCAATAAATTAGATGTTGTTCTCCAGGAAATTGATAAGGTCGCAGGACTGCGAGTTGGCCAGAATTATCGCATCATCTATGATCAATTAAAAGCTCTTGAAGACATGTCGTTCTACCCTTCAGGGAATCAGAATTTTGCAGAGGTAACGCGCCATTACATGCCGGTGATTTATATCATCGGTATTGTGGAGGTTTTAGCAAAAAACATTTTTGTCTTTTTTATCATACCACTGGTCTGGGGGCTTCGATCCTCATTTAAACGGGGTCATCTGTTTCTGATTGTGCTTGCAGGGTGTTACGTTTTAATTATTTTCTACTCCTATATTGAAAGAGACTTTATCCAGACACGATTTTTACTGGCGCCGGCTATTCTTGTTTATCCGTGGATCGGGCAGGGTATTCAACGGATCGTTTCATCGATCCAGGGGGCGTCCCGGCCTGGATGGCTTGCAGCCGTTTGCATTTTCTTTTTTGTTTTGATGCCTCTGGGAAAATATGTTGATGGAATGACCAGTGAAGGGGTTGCGATAACCAGGGCTGGTGAATGGCTTAAAACAAACATGCAATTTCAGAATGTACGATTTTATGCCAATGATTCAAGACTTGGATTTCATGCCGGGAGACAGAGAGAAGAATTTGTAAGGATGAATTTAAAATTTGATGCTGAAGAAAAGAAACGCGGTATAACGCTTGAGCAGTTTGCTTTTGAAAAGAAGATCGGTATTGCCGCGATCGTCATTTCCAAAAAGAAAGCTGACTTGGCGCCCACGTTTGTCCATTATAAGAAGATCAATGAATTTAGGGACAAGAAAAAGATTGTCATGATCTTTTGTTCACCGGATGTATGCCGGTAACGGACAGAGCAGCAGTTTTTAAAAAAGAGATGATGGTTTCCGGGCATGTGCCTTTTGATAAAGGGAACGCGCGCGCCGATTCACATGGCCCCAGAGCCGTCTGTCCTGCAGAGCAGATTTCAACGGTTTGTTCTGATATATCCGTATAAATCTGAACAGATCGCGCAGGCTCAAGCCAATGTCCATGCTTGAAAAGTAAAGAGCAGCCAGATCTTTCAGTTTGCCTCTGCGTTGAAGACAGAGTGGTTTTTGCATTCGATGCAGATCGATGAGATACAGGTGCAGGTTCCGGCGATGGTTTGTTTTGCTTTGAAAGGAAATATCCAGCAGAAAATGGCAGATGTACAAATCGCGATGGATCATCCCATTCGCGTGGAGCGTCCGTGTTATCTGCGCGACGCGGGTTATTAATGCCCGCTTAAGAGATTTTTCCGGCGGCGTTGACGGCCAGTTACGGCAAAAATTTTCCAGGCTGAGCGTGTCCGCCAGTTCATCTGTGATCACAAATGACTGCCGGCCTGCTGGCGACCATCCGCGTTCTCCATATCCCGCAAGTTTCATGGTTTCAATGCCCAGTGATTCAAGCTGCAAAATGGCTTTCCATTCGTTTTGCGCGCTGAGAACCGGAAGGCGAAATCGTATCAACGATGTCAGCAGTGTTTTCCAGCCGATTCCAGCATAAAGCTTGATAAAATAATTCTTTCCGTTAATGGGAGTTCGAAAGGTTTTCCGGCCATCTTTTTCACGGTACACTTTTCCGGGCAGTGCCGACAGCGCTTCAATGATATCCTGGTTTTTAAAATGGTTTTGCAGGGTTTCGGTTAACGTGATCATGATGCGGCCTGTTCAATGATATCGGCGGCCTTTTCGGGCAGGCTGAAGACATCGGTATGTTCAATATAGGTTCTGCCGCTGCGCTGCCACTTCGCCATCTGATCTGAGGTTAACATGTCTGCTAGCATCGTGTTGAGCCGTTCCTGCTCAAATGGTGATGGGATGAGCTGTCCGGCATTGGCTTTTAAGATATGAACGCCATATCCGCAAATATCAGTTGCCAGAACTGCAAGACCGGACGCCATGGCCTCTATTAATACGGTTCCTGTATTTTCAATTCGGGCAGGATGAAGCAGGATATCTGATACTGCCAGGAAACGGGGGATATCCGTGCGACCGCCAAAAAATAGAACCTGGTGGGAAATGCCCAATTTTTTAGCCAGTTTCAGATAGGGCTTGAGTTTATTTTCTCCGACAACCAGCAGGCGCGTCTCTTCTCTCAGGGATGCAGGCAGCGATGACAGGGCCACCATCGCGCGGTCAACGCCTTTCCGCTGATATCCGGTTCCCACCATTAAGATAACGTGATGATC
>JAABPS010000487.1 GCA_011391835.1 Desulfobacteraceae bacterium | reverse complement strand
CTGCCGATAGTCCTTGTCTCAAGCTTTGGCGTCTGGCTGGCAGCGGCGTTTATTCATCAATGGATTCTGAAATAAAAAGATTGCATAACTCACAAACGGTGATGTTGTAACTGTTGCTATGCACATTTGAGCAATCTCTCAAATCCACTATGGTATATCCAATAAAATATCCATAAATATCCAAAAATAACCTTGACAGCAGCGTTATTTGGATATATATGGATATCATTATGGATACTCCTAAATTAAATATCATACCGGAATACATCAAGCTGATCTCAGAAATCGATGAATTCAAAGGGAAATGGCAGGCCTTAAGTAGTCTCGCCCCTGACCGTTTGGCGCTCCTGAAGCATGTCGCAACTATTGAATCTGTCGGTTCTTCCACAAGGATTGAGGGCGCCAAACTGACGGATAGTCAAGTGGAAAAGTTATTTTCCGGGCTGGGTACTATCTCTTTCAAGTCAAGGGACGAAGAGGAGGTTGCAGGCTATGCTGAAGTGATGGAGTTGATATTTGAATCTTACAATGAAATTCCGGCAGATGAAAATCATATTAAACAATTACATAAGACACTTTTGAAACATTCATCAAAGGATGCGCGCCATAGAGGAGAATATAAGAAGTTCCCAAATCATGTGAAAGCTTTTGCCGAAGACGGAAGCAGCCTGGGTGTCATTTTCGAAACCGCTTCTCCTTTTAACACACCATTGATGATGACTGATTTAATCCAATGGGTCGATGAGGAGACGAAAAAAAAGGAATTACACCCGATCCTGATTATCGCCATATTTCTTGTCAACTTTTTAGCAATCCACCCTTTCCAGGATGGCAATGGCAGGTTATCCCGCGTATTGACGACTTTAATGTTATTAAGAACAGGATATTCCTATGTTCCCTACTCTTCTTTGGAAAGGGTTGTGGAGGATAATAAAGACCAATACTACTCAGCCCTGAGGTACGCTCAGTCAACCCTTTATACCGATAATGGAAAACTGAATGACTGGATATTGTTTTTCCTTGAATCGTTAAGAAAACAGGTTTCCGTTCTGAAATCCAAAATTGAGACTGAAAAGGTTATTGCCCAGCTTCCGCCGCTCTCTCAGGAGATTGTAAAGATAGCCGGTCAACATGGAAAAATAGTGGTGCGTGATGCAGAAAGAATTACCGGCGCCAACAGAAATACGATTAAGGCTCATATTGCCGAACTTGTTCGAAGGGGGCGGTTAAAGATGATCGGGAAAGGGAAGGGTACCTGGTATAAGCTTCCATAATGGGATAGATACGTTTTAAAGCTTGCCGGGGAGGCGAAAGATCGCAGTCAAAGTCGTTGACATCTTCGGGAGCACCATCGAATTTTAAACCCCTCCAGCTGACGCTTTAATCGGAGCTACGGCAATCACATACGGGTTCCCCTTCTCACTGCAAACGATAAACGTTACAGAGTAATGAAAGATATTCAGATAAAGAAATTTAGGCCATGAGATTAGATTTTTCCTGAGTCAGGCTTTACAAGCTCCGGTTGGGAGGAAAGAAAAATTTATAATAACGGCAGCACTGATTCCCTGAAAAAGCTGAAAAAATCATTTCTGTATTTCCTGATGTTTTCAACTATATCGTTATCCCTGGTATGCTCCGGTGTGTCGCTTACGAATTTAAAGACATAACATGGGGTTTTGAATTTTCTGCATGCCTGTATGACGGACGCGCTTTCCATGTCGATGAGATCCGCTGTTTTTGACAACTTCTTTCTTTCTGCTGGATCTATCACCGGCCGGTCAAGAGTCGCGATTTTTGCGTAAGAGAAACCTTCAAGGATGTCCGGTATGAGTTTGTGGGGATATTTTGATCTTAATTGAGGCCTGTCACACTCAAAAACCTTTTTAATATGCAATGGTGTGCCAAGGGTGTGTCTGTCGCCTGTCGCGCCTGCCGCGCCCAAGTTTACAATACAAGAGGGGGCGATTTTCAGACAGGAATAAGCGCAGGCCATTGCCGCGTTTGCCTTCCCGATCCCTGATATGATGAGAATATGATTTTTATTTTTGTAAACGGGAAAAGGCTTTTGCTCAAGGCTTGTCAATGAAAGCCCGGCTATAAACGGCTTTGCCTCTAGAAGAGTGGCAATTACAAGACAGATTAAAGTATTTTTTTCCACCTTGCCATTTCCTCCAGGGTTTGAATAGCTTTTTGTCCGGTGATACCCAGTGATATCGTAAAATCATTTACATACAGATCGATATGCCCGTCTATAACCTTGTCGTCCAATTCCTGCGCGTGCTGCCGCACGAAAGATCGTGAAGCAGCCCTGTTCTTTTTCGCGTAAAGAACCGAATTTCTGATGAGTAGCTCGACCTGTTCTTTGTGAGCGATTGTCTTGGAGTCTTTTCTTATCGCAATACAGCCGAGCGGAATGGGCAGGTTTGTTTCCTTTTCCCACCATTCACCGAGGTCTATGATCTTTATGCAGTTATATTCGGGATAGATAAACCTTCCTTCATGAATGATA
>JAABPS010000486.1 GCA_011391835.1 Desulfobacteraceae bacterium | reverse complement strand
TTTGAACCTGGGAGTGGGAAAGGTATCGGTTCATTTTAACCAATTAAGTGATGGCAGAATATTCCCCTGGTTCACGGCACCGCCGGTAAAACTCGGACGTACGATCCAACGAAACCGGATCGCACCTGCGCTGAATTTAGCCATGGATGAAATTGACAACAAGGCACCGGTTCAGGAGCTGGATGCAGGCATTGTCATTATCTGTGTGCCGCTTACAGGTATGGATGCCCTCAAGCGAGCCCTTCTTGATCTTCAAACATTTAGACCTCTCAGAGATGAAGGCTTTCTTCCATTTGTTTACCTTTACTGCACCGAAACACGTAACCCTGAAAATGACCTTTGTGCCAGATTTTTCTTTGATGCAAACGGTGTTCGTGAAGATTCAGCTACCGGCAGCGCCACCGCCTGTCTGGGCGCATATCTGCTGAAACACAACCCTTTGTCTGCAAAAACAAAAGACGTCTCTCTTCAAATTGAGCAGGGATATGAAATACATCGCCCTTCGCTTTTATTTCTCAAAGCCAAAGAAGAAAATGGCATTCAGGAAATACGGGTAGGAGGCAATGTCATTGAAACCATGAGAGGAGAACTGGTATGAATACAATCGAACACTATCGATTTTTTCTGAAAGACAGTATCCGAAAATCCATTGACTTCAGAACCACAGATCAAAACCAGGGGATTCCCGCACCGCCTGTTGAAAAACCGTTCAACGCGGATGCCATACACATTTCACTGCCCGCACCTGATCAATGGCCATCGGAATTTAAGAAAATAAATCTGTTTTCTGCCATATCCAACAGAAAAAGCAGACGACGATTTACATCCGACCCATTAAGCATTGAAGAACTCGCCTTTCTGCTGTGGGCAACACAGGGCATCCGAAAAAGTGCCGGCATGAATCCCGCATTTAGAACCGTGCCATCTGCTGGCGCGCGCCACAGCTTTGAAACCTACCTGTTTATCATGCGTGTTAATAGTATTCAGAAAGGGCTTTATCGTTATCTGCCCATTGAGCACGAGCTTCTTTTTATAACTGAAATTGAAGATATTGAAGAACAGCTCACCAGCGCTTGCTTTAACCAGCGTTTTACAGCCGCAGGTGCGGTTACATTCGTCTGGACAACCATACCATACCGCATGGAATGGCGATATTCGCTTGCCGCGCACCGGGTGATTCTCATAGACGCAGGTCATGTGTGTCAGAACCTTTATCTGGCCTGCGAGGCTATTGGTTCGGGCACCTGCGCGGTTGCAGCCTTTGATCAGGAAGGGCTGGATGAATTGCTGGGTATTGACGGGGAAGACGAATTTGCCATATATCTGGCGCCTGTTGGAAAGCTTTAATGAAAAAGAATATCTTTCACTCCAACCTATTTTCAAATTTATGTATCTATAAACCCTCTCTTTTTCCTGAGGTTCTGCCAAAACGGTTTATAAAGAAAGCTCTTCTCATCCAGACTGCATAGTTTTTCAAACAATGGTTTGGTTACAGTAAATGCCATAATATCCGGCGGCAAATACTGACGCATGGCAATATCCGTACTGCCGATAATGGCCTGAGGAATGTTTAAATCATCAAACTGAACCATCTGGCCGCAGCCAGGCCCAAAAGGGGCAATTACTGCCGGCGGATCATCCGGCCCATTGTCGTAGTTGGCGCCCAGCATAAGCAGGCTGAGCTGATCCGCATTGACGTAAAACGTAACGCTTTTCAGGTAGTCGTACGGGCCATCCTTCAGCGGGCCGATAAAAAGATGGGGATGCTTCGGCTCATAGGGTTTTCGAAAATCAAGCCAGCGGTTCATCAATTCGCGATTTGATTTCAACCCTTCATCATCCACCAGAAATTTTATAAAATCCTCACGGGTTCTGGTCTCCACACCGCACAGCCAGTATCCCGCGCCACTGCACCCAAAGTTATCCTTTTCGATCATCAATGTATGGGCATTCATCCATTTCTTATAAAACATAAACACACAGGCCCATTTTCCGGCTTTTGGCGTGAGAAGAGGTTCAAAAGCCGAAGGATCCGGCGCATCATAAAACCCAATGAGCGGATGGGTGATACCAGTTTTATTCAGCAGTTTTTCAGGATTCGCTTGCATAGTTACCTCCATCTACCAGATCTCACATAAAATTTGATACCGTAACTTGAAAACAGATCTGTTCAAAGATTATATCCATTGGTCTCCTTTTTCGGACGAACAAATCGACGGATGCCTTCATGGATTTCTGGAATTTTAAAAATGTATCCTGCTGTCATCAGCAGTGCCATAAACGCTGAGCCGATAATCAGGCAGACAGCGGCACTTCCCGCGAAAGTATGTGCATTGATGTACCGGTACATGATGATTTTTAACCATTCCAGAACAGCTCCAAAACAAATACCAAGAAGAATTATTCTAAAATAAAAAACAAGAACCTTTTTCCCGCCTGTATTCCCGCTTCGTTTGTTCCATATCACATACAGGAATAAAACCTGCAATATGGCGGACAGGGAAATCGCCAGCGCAATT
>JAABPS010000053.1 GCA_011391835.1 Desulfobacteraceae bacterium | reverse complement strand
CCTCTCCTTATTCCTCTCCTTGATATATTTTTATCTGGACATTTCTTAAATCATGACCAATGCCCATCCACATTGGCCGTGCCTGATGGTTTTAATTCTCCTTTTTTAAATTTCTCAACAGCGTCCATCACCCGGCCGTTTATTTCTGTAATCACCTTGATACCGGCCGCCTGTAATGTTCTAAACGCCTTGGGCCCGCAATTCCCTGTGATCAGCATGTCGACCTTCTTATCAGCAATCGTTTTTCCTGCCTGTATCCCTGCCCCTTGCGGTAAATTAATATTCTGAAGATTCTCCACAATTTCAAATTCCATAGTATCCGGATCAACGATCAGGAAATAGGCAGCTCTTCCAAATCTGGGATCCATCTCTGATGTTAATTCTTTGCCCGATGATGTAACAGCGATTTTCACTTTTCAGTCCCTCCTTATTCTAAATTCCTATTTCAATTATTAATCGGCTCTGATGCGCCGAATATCTGCTTCATGGCATTCAGGACATTGTCCAGGCCGCCCTGTCCCAAAAGGCTCATCCCACTTATGATCACATTTGCGGCAATTAAATCTGCGGATGTCGTCCACCACATGGAAACTCCCGCCTTCTATCATTATTGCTTTTCCGTTTATCATGGCATCTGCAATAGTTTTACGAGCGTTCTCTACGATCCGTCCGAATGTCGCTCGTGATACACCCATTTCCCTGCCCGCATCCTCATGGGACATACCCAGAAGATCTGCGAGGCGAAGCGCCTCTCTTTCATCAACACTAAGTACCACTTCTTCGAGATCAAACATCGGAATCCCCCGGGGTTTGAAATACTTAACATCTGGATTATATTTAACAATTCGATTCTTTTTATTTCGGCCCATGATAATTCAAGTTGCTTTTTTTGAGTATATGCTCAAAATAATGGACGCCTGGTTTCTTGTCAAGCCTAATTTTTGATTATTTTTTAAAATTGCCGCCTCCACTTAAAAATCAAAATAATAATTATGAGCGTATGCCCAAAAATCTTCTTGACTTCATTTGAGGCGGTATTTATATTCTGAGCGTAAGCTCATTACTCGCTTTTTCCTTCATCATTAAGAGTGGAATATATTAATATGCCGCGACCGAAAAAATTGCGATGGGTATCCGCGTATCCAGCCATACAGGCATTCGCGCCGGACGGAACTCCTCATACTGGAGAGATATTTCTCTCTGTGGAAGAACTCGAAGCCATCCGCTTAAGTGATGTGGAAAAACTGGATCAGGAAACCGCCGCAGAGATAATGAATGTATCCCGCCAAACATACGGACGTATTTTGGCCAATGCCAGAAGCATCATTGGAAATGCGCTGATAAACGGCAGCATCTTGAAAATCGAGGGAGGAAATTATGAGGTTCAGGGCAACAGAAGACATCGACGCAGAAGAGGCCGTCGAATATTTTAATTTAACCCATTAATAAAACAAGGAGGTGATACACATGCCAAGAGGTGATGGAACTGGACCTCTGGGACAGGGTCCCAGAACCGGAAAAGGCCTTGGAAAATGCGGTTCGAAAAGAGCCCGTACGTCTGAATTGGATTTTGAAAATATCGTGCAGGGTGAAAAAAGAAGAAATTATCAAAATTCAGACAGCACTTCCAGCAGAGGACAGGGCGCTGGAAAGCGTTCAGGCAGAAGGAAAGAAAGATAGTAACCCATGGATTCTTAAATCCAAAATTAAAGGAGGCGATGAGTATGCCAGGATTTGATAGAACAGGGCCATTGGGCGCCGGCCCCATGACCGGCGGCGCAAGAGGCGCATGCAATCCGCAACACGCGGGATATCCGCGGCAATTCCCGGGAAGAGGGTTTTCAGGCCGTGGATTCGGACGCGGTTATGGGATGTTTGGCATGGGACGAGGTGCAGGACGAGGGTTTTGTTTTTACCCGTTCGTATATGGATATGGACAGCCGCCTGCAAAAGGAGATGAATTGCGATGGTTGTCCGAACAGTCAAATTATTTAAAATCCACACTGGACAGAATCAACAGCCGGATAGATGAATTGAAAAGCGAATCCGCTGATAATGGATGATCGCATGTCATTCAACTCATTCTACGGCTATCCCGGCTCCCGCCGGTACGGGATGAGTGTATCCCATGCCGGCGGCACACGGAAGTGAACACATATCCTGTCATTATGCGCTCCTTTTTGTCATTGCGAAAAGTCCGCCTCGACGGACGACGACGCAATCCCGTCCCACTATTGTCATCGTTTTTTCTACAAGTCATCCCGGACTTGGAGACTGTGTCTTAATAGAAAAATCTTTGATTTTTCTTCATGTCATCCCTGATCCCGGATCGGAGTCCGGGACAGGCTTTGATTCAGGATCCAGGCTTCTATCTTTCTGTAATTAAACTGGATTCCGGGTCGGAGCCCGGAATGACAAACCAAACAAAATTTTGAAAACGGTCATTATTGTAATTGCGATACAGTCTCATAGCCGGATAACAAAGCGATCTCATATTGAATGGTTTTGGGGATATTCCGTTCAGAACAGACTCTGCAACCCCCTTATTCTAAGATAATTGCGAAACCTGCGATTCCGCTTTTAAGTATGTTCAGCATTTGGAGATATCCTGCTAACAGTATAATATTCAATATTGAGCGATATCCTGTTAGAAAATGCTTTAATACAGCACGAAAAACATTGTTCAGGGATTTTATCCGCGGAGATAGGCAGAAACCATATAATTACTTGTTAGGCGGGAAAAAATGAAAAGGATTTATTTTATTGAACGAAATGTTAGTTGATTTCGAAAAGAAAAAATTCGATTCCACAACCTACTTGCTTCGTGGCCGTCTGTTCCCAAATAGCTCATTTGACATTATTGATCCATGCGGCAATATTGTCCTCCGGGCGAAGCCTCCCGCAATTATCAGCAGTGGGAAAAGCATATTTTCCATGCAGGGAGCCGAATTGGTCGCTTGCCTAAACAAGATTTCATTCGAAGATGCCTACTTTTCTGGCGTTTATAGATATGAGTTTAAAGATATTCTAACAAGTCAAATTATTGGCGGTTTGAAGGGGAATAGAAATAAAAAAAGTTCGGAAGGTGTGGAATGGCAAATTCTTGATCCACAAATGATGCAGATTGGTCGCATTGAACAAGAGGCAACTCCTCCAAATGTTAGATATGGCGGTAAACCAATGAATGACATCATGATTGGTTTTATTGGGGATGAAAAAGTATTCCTCTTCAAGGTCAACATCAATACGTTTCGCTTTGAAATGTCAGCCGATTTCTCAATGGATGGTAGCGGAATGCTTGACCGCAAGTTGGGCATTGCTCTTGCCGTTCTTTTTGCCAGTATGAAAAGGACGAAGGAAACTTCTTAGAAATAGCAAATAGAACATGCATTGAGCACAAATAATGTCTTGAGATATTTAATGAGCAAAAAAAACACTTTGGACTATCAATAACTGTGATGTGTCAGCCTAACCCATATGAGCCTTCGGGTGTCAACAACTAATAACCATCCATAGAGAGTCAGAGCATAGATCTCCCTTATCCGTAACCCTCTGGCTTGAATTCCAGCTTCTGTGCTTTTACTCTGCTGCAAACATCCGGCTTGTGTCGGACGCCGGGAGCAACGCTTGAGTATTTAACGTAACATTTCGCAGTCGGCGCCGCACAGTCGTTTGTTAACCAACTGCGCCGAGTATTAATCTTTGCCCTTGACAATGATATCAATATTGATACTATATTGCTATGACCCAAATCGATGACCTGCTACCCACATTGCAGCGGAATCCTAAAGATGTGCGGTTTTCGGATTTATGCAGAATATGTGATTATTATTTTGGTGAACCACGTCAGAAAAAAAGCAGCCATCGAATTTATAAAACCCCCTGGCAAGGAAACCCAAGGGTAAATATTCAGAACAATAAAGGCAAGGCCAAGGCATATCAAGTAAAGCAAGTGCTTTTGGCGATTGAAAAAATGGAGGTTAGCCATGGCCCCAAAAAATGATAAATACACGTACCGACTTACCTGGTCTGAAGACGATAATGAGTATGTAGGTCTATGTGCGGAATTTCCAAGCTTGAGTTGGCTGGCTGATACACCGGAAAAGGCCTTAAAAGGAATCCGAAAACTTGTGGCCGATGTATTTTTGGACATGGCCAAAAATGGCGAGCCAATTCCTGAGCCTATCTCAAGCAAGCATTTTAGCGGTAAATTTATGGTCAGGGTGCCGCCTGATGTTCATAGGAAATTGGCCATACAAGCTGCTGAATCTGGTGTAAGCCTTAATCGCATTGCCAGCTCCAAATTGAGTCAATAATTACAATCTGCACACAATTCACCGGCTTTATGGCGTGTGCAGCGTATTGGCAGAAATTCGCCATCCTCGCAAACTTCTAGCGCATTGCTTAAGAGAAATAAGGTAAGAGGCAATCATGAGTATAAGTAAGGTCATAAAAAAATACAAAGTGAATGAACAACCAAATGATTTTTTATTTTGGCAATCAATGTCCTATGAAGAGCGGTTGGAAGCCTTAGAACAAATCCGTAAAGAATTCAATCTATGGAGATATGATGCTGAGCAAGGATTTCAAAGAGTTTATAGAATTATTAAACGAAAGTAATGTCAAATATCTGGTTGTTGGCGGGTATGCCGTAGCATTCCACGGGCATCCGCGTTATACAAAGGATCTTGATGTATGGATAGAATTGTCGGCAGATAATGCTAATAACATCATAGAAGCACTTAACAAATTCGGTTTTGGATCATTAGGCTTGAAACCCGATGATTTTCTTGAAAGCGATCAGATTATTCAACTGGGCTATCCTCCCAATCGAATTGATATTTTGACGACATTAAACGATTTGGAATTTGAGGATTGTTATAACGCAAAAATTGAAGCTGAAATTCAAGGTCTCAAAATTAATTTTATCCATATCGAACATTTAAAGAAGAACAAACGGGCTACGGGCCGCCCACAGGATCTGGCAGATGCAGAACATTTAGAAATATCTGGAGTATAAAAGAGGCGCCCAGGCCTTCACTCTTCATACGTATTTTCAATTACTTCTCATAGCTGATTGGTTTACACTTAGGCTTTCAAGAATGAAGTCGTGAGGCATTTTTCAACCAAATCTTTCAACCACGCCTTGCATCCGATAAAAGGGTGAAGGCGAATGTTAACCCCAGATATCCACCACCGCTTTAATGCGATTTACAAGCTGTTCATATACGGCGTGTTCGCTGTTCATGTGAAGGGAAACAGCTCCCTGCGGACAGGCATCAATGCATCGCCCGCATGCTCTGCAGTTTTCATCGGGGCTGGCAATTCCATTTTGAATTTTCATGGCAGCGACAAAACACTGATCTGCGCATACCCCGCAGCCGTCACATATTTTTGCATTCACGTCAATGGATATGCCCGGAAGCCCTTTATATGAATGATTAAGATTTATGCCCCGCTTTTTCATGTGCGTGCGGTACATGCAGCAGCAGTCATCGCAAAAGCAGATAAACATTAACCGGTTAAACTGTGTTAGTCCGAAAGCAAACGGATCAATCCATGTATGCGCTATGTTGGCAACCAGACCTGCCTGCGCAGCTTTTTGAACGTGCTCGATTGCCTCTTGCGCAGTGGCTTTATGTCCATGAGACGGGTGCATCCGCGAAATCGCTTTGCCAAGTGCCATACACCCGATATTTTTCGGATAGGCATTGCAGTCAACAATATTTCTGCAAATGCATTCATCAAGAATAAAAATATCGTTTACAGTTGAAACAAGTTTTTCAACCACCTGTCGCGGCAGTACAACGCTATCCGGCGGGCCGACTTCCTGGTTGATGGGAATAACCGTAACTTCGTTCCAGGGGTAAGCAAAAAAGGGATTGATGATATGTTTCACCACAGGATAGGAGCTGAGACGTTTTGCCAGAATAATGATCGGCCAGGAAAGCCAGGTCATGAACCGGACTAATTTTTTCCCCGGGCCATATTGAATAATTTTCATAATAAATTTTACAGTATTATTTGATCTATCTTAAATCCGCCAAGGGCCTTATCCGGCAGATGAGATCATCAACGGCCGTATCCATATCGTCAAGCGTTACACGCACAGCATGTTTCGGACAGACCGTGACGCATCTGCCGCAGGATTTGCACTTGTGAACATCCCGGATTATTTTGAGATTCTCGACTTTCAATGCATTGGCAGGACACGGATCCATGCAAAGACCGCAGCCATCACACAGATCCGGATCTGTTTCGATATGAAGGCCTTTTAGTGCAACCAGTGAATCTAACGCATCCTCCGGAAAATATTTCAGAGATGTCAGTATGGTGCAGCAGCACTGGCAGCAAAAGCAGATGGTAACCAGCTTCCCACGATCTCTCACCCCCCAGATATAATTATCTATTTTTACTCTGCCGACCATGGGAACCAGTCCGTGATGAACGGCTTTATGGAGATGTGCGATGGCCTCTTCTTTTGAAACATGGCTGGAGATACGGGGATCGATATCTTTCGCGCCTTCTCCCAGAAACATGCATCCCAATTCAATGGGATGTTCTGTGCATTGCCGCGCGTCACGGCAGGTGCATCGTTTGATAATTGCGTGATGAGACGAGCGATGAATCAGCGCTTCAACAACCTGAACCGGCAAAAGAGATGTTATGCTGGCAGGCACCTGTTCATTAATCGGGATGTAGGTAATATTGAGGTTATTGCCGGAAAAAAGAGGCAGCGCAATCTTGGCTACCATCGGGCCTACAACCGGCCAGGTTGTGGCTTTTGCGCTGATCCATGTGATGGGCCAAATCTTTGCCAGTACTGTCAGCCACCATTCAGGCCGTTTTGACATTGAGTCCTCCCGGTTTAAAACAAAGAGGTCCGCTTCTACGCTGACGTTTTTTTGTTAATAAAAATTGATCTGATGCACTCGCTCTTTTTCTTTAAGAATAGAGATAATTTCCTTCCGGATAGATTCGTCCTCTATCTTTTCTATTTGAGAAATATCATGACCCTGTTTGTTTTTCTTAACCTTCCAATGCTTGATAAACCCTGCCACAAATGCGTACGCACACCCTCCTTCTCCGCAGCAGCTCGTGTCAAAGGCTGCATGCCCAATAAAGTAAAGAACTTCTCTGCCATGAAATGCCAACTGTTCTTCTTTTGTGAACGCATAGTGCCCGCTTATAGACGCAATTTCCTCATTTAAAACAGGATGAACGTAGTCCTGTAATTTTTCTTTTTTATTCGGCATGACACTTGGAGATAAATCTTGCTGTTTCAAATCAGTTGAAATGGATGATGTCTATATAATAGAAAACAAGCGTCAGTTCAATAGATATCGGTGGATATGTTAAGGATGGATATGATCTCCTCCAGGTGAGTATATCCAGGAAATACCCACCTGAAAAGAAAATATGTTCAACCGGTCTGTACGTTGATATTAAGACACAATATATTAAAAGGACGGATCTGATGATGACGTGTCTAATGATGAGTCTGATTCGATGCCATTGATCTTATCCCGTAGCACGCCTGAGCTTCTGAAAGTCACGACTTTTCGTTTTGACAGCATCATCGCTTCGCCGGTCGCGGGATTTCTTCCTTTGCGCTCGTTCTTTCCTTTAACATTGAACCTTCCGAATCCGCTGATCATAACATCTTCACCGCTTTGAAGACTTCGTTTAATAATTTCCAAAATAAGTTCAACCAATTCGGCAGATTTATTATTCGTAAAACCAAGCTCTTTGTGAATAGCATCCTTTATTCCGGATTTTGTAAGGGTCATCGTTAAAGCACGCCTCCTTATATAAAGTTAATAATCATAGATATCATGCTTAATTCTAGCTTCTTATAAAAACTCAAAATACCATATAAAGTCAAATACTTTTTTAAATATATGCTATTTTTTCTTTATTGCAGTAGAATAAGAAAATAAACCTTTTTTCAAAAAAAACACGCCATTACCGGCCATTCACCCATTAAATCAATTTTAGTTATAATATTAGATGGTTAGGCGCTCTGCAATTTGCTCGCCGGATTTGAAATAAATTGGGAAAAGGGATTTATTGGGATCAAACGGGAAGGGGTCATATTTAAAAACTATATTTTATTTCAAAAAATAGCCGATCGTTTTTGCCAATATTTCTAAAATTCATCAGTTCACCGGACTCATAAAAAACAACCCCACCTGTTAATTGGATATTATCCGTTAAATCATATTCTGCCCAAAACCGCTCTACAGCTCCATCCTGTCCCTTCCATCCGTATATGGATGCGAGAAAATTAAGTGTCAGAGTTTCATTCATAAAATCTCTCGATACTCTTACAAACCACTGAAATTCATTTTCCTTTACTCCAAAGAAGGGGTATTCAAGAATCTCATCAAAATTCGTTATATACCGATTCGCTGCATCAATGCTGATAATGGTATTATCAATACCCGAATACTCAATCCCTAAGAGCGCGTCTGTTCTATAATATTTTTTGTCCCTTTTTTCGTCCAATTCCAGATCAAAGCTAAATCCCGGTATATCCACATCGATATCAATATCTACATCCACATGATAAAACCGCAGCCCGCTGAAATAGGCGACCTCTCCTTTAAACAGCCAGTTTCCCCGCGTTACGTTAAAGGCGCTGCCAACCATATTCACACGGGCGTGCTTTAATTCAAAATCAAAATCCAGGCCCAACTGGGGGATATCAGGCCACAGCCAGGTGAAACCGGCATCAAGATCGACATCAAAATGGGGAAGATCATTATAATAATTTGCCCAGTAAAAGGATATATCCCATCCGCTGAACGTGCCGTTTAATGCTACTGCATATTCAGTGTTATCTCCTCCATGCTGAGGCATATTTTCTTCAGGCATCATACTCTGTAAGTCAGACGGAGAAATCCCAACATCAGACAATAAATCTTCTAATTCGGACGAGGGAATTATCTCCGGATAAAAATCACTTCCAGATGGCGGTGTTTTATTAGACCGTATCTCGTGAATCGCAATCCCCGTTAAATTCCAGTCTCCAAAATACACATCCATCCGTGTCATCCACAACGGAAGTCTCAAGTCCTCGATGTCTGTCATTCCCGGTTCGCGCAGATCCAGCGGATTTAACACATCTGTAATCCTTACATTATCGGATCGACCCCATACGACAATCTGCCGTCCTATTTTAATATCCAGAAAATCCGTAAGTTTTCCCGATACCCATGCTTCACGCAATTCTACTTCTTTTTCATAATCCTGCAAAACATCATTGGTGTAATCATCTCTTCCGTTGATTTCATAGGCAAAATCATAAAATCCCTTGCCGCTGACAAACACCTGCCAGGAATTTGAAAATTTCCAATTCAATTCCAGCAGCATTTCTGTGCGAAAACTGGATAAGCCACGCCAGTCCGTCTCGCCATCTTCTGGTTTGTCATGATCAAAATTATACACCCCTCCCGTCTTAATATATCCGGACAGGCTAAATGGCAGAGACGGGAAAAGTCGATCAATGTCATCGGACGTGTCAGCTTCCGGTATCGTCTCGTCAAATCCTTTTAAAATATCATCATCTATTTCTCGCTGATCCGATCCATCCGAATTACGTTCAGGCGATTCCGTGCCTTGATCATCAAAGCCGCTCATCAGCTCATCCATGGATTCTTCGCCCTGGGCAGACAGCGGCCAATCAAAGAAAAGGACGACAGCCAGCATCAGTAAAAGTAAAATGGTTTTCATCATTCTATCAGCCATCTCCCTGCCCATGCAATGCAGACCGAACATTTACAGTCCCTTTTCCAACCGTCGGGTAGTAAATAAATCATCATTAAGATTTTGATTAAATTTTACATTGCTCAGCTTCAAAATGGTTTTATGAACAAATTCATTGTCCTTTCCTTTTTTCCGGGTCACATGCAACTCTGTACCTATCCAGATGCCTTCAATCTTTTCAAGCTTTTTAACTTCCATAAATTTCTGGTAACCTTTTTTTTCTTCATAACTGATTGCCCGGATGACATAATAATTATCCTGCCTCACAAATAGAATCGATTTTTCGTATCCGGTTTCCTTGATGACTTCTTTTGTGCGGGGAATGGATTCGATGACCCATACCTTTATACCATCGACATCCATTTCCTTCTTTTGCCCGTAAAAATTAAAATCATAATCTTCAAGATTTCTGGAAGTCATGTCCGAATAATTCAAATCAGATCCCATAAAACTTCCGCTTTTATCACTGGATGCAATTCGTTTTGTTTTTCGCAATGCCGGCATATACAGCCACTGGTCATCATCTTTTTTCGGATCATCATAATCATAGGTAAGAAAACCGGTGTTTTTCACATCTGCCGGATGCAGAAAAAACATGAGGCGCAGACTGTCTTCTTTTTTATCCTTTCCAAAACTGCTGATCTTCCGCACCCGTTCCTGCCCGTTTTTGTCTATCAGGATCATCTCCATATCCGATGTCTGATTATCTCCATCATCTCGGGCATCTACTTTTTCCATAATGTCTCGTGCTGCCGGATCATCCGTCCATCCATTCTGCGCGAAAACAAATAAAAACGAAACAACTACAACGACCAATAATGCTAACTGTTTTTTCATGGTTTCCTCCCATTTATCCTTATTTATTCTTGTTTTTCGGTTTGTTTGCAACAACCATCAACGCAGGTGTCAGAAGGTAGTCGGCAGCCAGTGCCACAATCACTGTGGCGCCGGTTAACAAACCAAATGTCTTTAAATTTTGCATCGTGGCAAATCCGAAAATAAAAAACCCGAGGGATAAAACAATAGACGTCACCAGCATGGCTCTGCCTGAAGTTTGAAATGTATCGTACACTGCTTTTACCGGATCACCGCTTTGATCATAATACCGCCGGAAATTATGCATAAAATGAATCGTATCATCAACAACCAGCCCGATGGCGATATTTGCCACCAGCATGCTGAAAAGATCCATTCGAATGGATAAGATGCCCATGGCACCGATCATCATCAATATAGGTAAAAGATTGGGAATCATGCTCAGCAGCCCTATCCGCATTCTGCCAATCAGAAATATCATCAGAATGGTAATAATGACCAGCGAACTTATATAACTTTTTGCCAATGTCCGAATGGCATTGACCACTGTCTGAAAAAGCAGGGCCATCATGCCCGTATATGTAAGCTTGGCATCCGGAAAGTTATTTTCAAAATACCGGCTCACTTCATTCATAAAACCTTCGTACTGTACCGCGTCCCAGAAAGGAACTTTTATGGTAAAACGCGCCATGGAGAATTGGCTGTCAACGACGTCCTCAAGATCATCGGAACCGCTGTTTTCAAAGAGAAGAAATTCCTGAGCCACCAGCTCACGGTTTTGAGGAATCGTATAAAATTCAGGCCGATTTTCATTTAACGCCTGATGGATCTCCTTTAGAATGGATGTCAGCGACCACGCCTTGCCGGCATATACATCTTTATATGTCAGTGATTCGGTGTATGTTGCGGCTTTTTCAAGACGGTTTAGTATATCCAGTTCGTAAAGACCGTTTTCTTTTCCTGTATCAACAATGACCTCCAAACTCAAGGAACCTCGAAGCTCCTGATCGATTTTTTGTGTGTCCAATCGGATTTTATTATTTTCAGGAAACCAGCTAAGCACATGATGTGAAAACTGAACCTTCGTTATTGCCGCAATGGATACGATAATGATAAGTGCGCTCACGGCTATAATTTTTTTTGGATGGCGGGTTGAAAATGAACTGATTCCTC
>JAABPS010000485.1 GCA_011391835.1 Desulfobacteraceae bacterium | reverse complement strand
CGTTATGCCGGGTATTGCCATTGCCTGTTATTTTGCTGATTCCATTGCCGCGGCAAAAACAAGGGGCACACTGCTTACCGGAGAAATGGTTGTGCCTACCGGGCTTGTTGCCGCGATGCTTATTATCAGCGGCATTTCCGCCTGGCGGCTTTTTCGGAAAAGACCAATAACGTCGCAACGGAATTGATTTTTTAATTTATTACGTGTGCAAAATTGTATTATGACTATCGCGGGACAAATTTTCCATCTTTTACGACCTTCGTCTTTAGTCTTTATTATCGCGAATCACGCAGTGATATAAACATATATTTGTACGTAATTATGTAATATTTTCTTTTTTTTAAAAATATGCTTATGTTAGGTTAATACTCAATTTATCGGAAAAAGCGAAGTTCGTATATTAATTGTTAAGCGAAAAATATTATGACCTATATTGTAGGAATTAAAAAACCAGAACATAATTTTCTCACCATTATTAGCGATATAATGGTAACTAAAAAGTTTGCCAATGGTAAGATACAAAAAGAAAACACGGCTCTAAAAACGGGTTACCTATTCGATGGTTGCATATATGGCCTTTCAGGAGATGCCACCGCTGGTCTTAAGTTCTTGGGCGCCTTTAAAAAAGGCATTAATTGCAAAGATCCCATAAAAGATAATTTTAAAAAATTATCTGATTTTACATCTTCACCACACTGGGTTTCGGGATCAGGGTTTAAGATTTTATTTGGAATTAGAAATCCCATCCCTGACTTTTATCTATTAGACTCAAATTCTCGCGAATTTAAACTCTTAGACGAATGTCTATACACATTGGGGAGTGGCAAAAAACTTCTCGATACAATAGTATTCCAAGGATATGAGTACTCAAACTCTTTTATAATGGATAAATTGGAAGAAAATAAAGCACCCATTGTTTACTATCCCAGTTTTCTTAGCCTCTGGCTTTCTGAATTAGTTTTAGGCTTCGAAAAGAAAGAATTAGAAAATATTGGTGTAGGGGGAATTTTTCATTACATCTATCAAACTGAGACAAACGAGAATAGCTCAATGCCTGTTGTAATTGTCTTATCTAAAATTGAAAATAATGAGCTAGTGCAAGATAGCTATCGATCATGCTTAATAAATGGTTATTTAGTGGTTGAAAATTTAAAGAACGGCGCAATTTCAGCATTTACATCTGAAGTCGAGAGGCAAGATTTGGCGGAAAAAGGATTGCTGGCGTCGAATGAAATACTCCAAGAGGCATATAGAAGATCCCGGGAATTGCCGATTTACTATTTTTGTGGTTTTGCCACGCATGATCCCAGCCATCGTGGTTTTTATTCTGCACATTTTTCATGTAACGATACGAAAGTGATAGATTGGGATGGAAAGGTATGCCCTGACTTTCAAGGTAAAATTAACAAAAATCTTAGGGTTTCAAAAGTAATTAATAAGGGCGCTTAACAAAATCAATACGCCCGATCGCTACGCTCCGGCTGATTTTTTCGTTGGCCTATTAAAATGTGAGTCATGGGCTATGTGAGAATTAATTTATGCAAGTCACTGGACAACAATTTACAAAACGATTTTTGCTTCGATTCCATATGTCTATCATTTTGTGCGGCATTATTGCTGTAAGTGTAGCCTGCAATAATCTACTCCTTCGTTGTGATATTGACTCTATGTTCTTACGGTATCCACTTAATGTGGTCGTGGCATATGGTGCGTTTTTCGTTTTTATTCGAATATGGCTTCTTTATGTGCACCGGCAGTATGGCAGTGAAGTAAGTCAGCTAGATTCTTCTACATTCCAGAAACAAAATAGCATAGATTCGCGGCGTGATACAGGGCTTGACAACTTAGACGTGTTCAATTCTGGATCTTTTGATGATTGCGGGTGTTTCATCTTCGTTTTAATCATTGTCATTGTTGTTCTGCTTTTTGGAGGGTTTCTTCTTGTCTTTGAAGCGCCAGTTTTCTTAACGGAAGTAGCTGCTTCCTTTTTCTTGGCAGGATCGCTATCCAAGCCAGCTCGTAAGATGGAAGATCAAGGTTGGACTGACAGTATTTTTCGCCAGACATGGAAAAGATTTGTTCTTACCTTAATTTTGGCTGTTGTTTTGGCTTGGGGTGTTCAAATTGGCTGTCCCCAATCACATACAATTATGGAGGCTCTCAAGCATTGTTTATGAAGGGCCAACAAATCGCTAGAGCCGAGCCGATTATTCCCTCGCGCGCTGACTCGCGCTCGGGAACAATCGGCTCGAGCGGAAAGCTCCATCATGGGCTCGGCTCAGCCGGGCGTTACTCAAATATTTCAATCGAAAATCATCAAACTATTTATTTTGCCATGATTGCTTCTTTACAGGCAAACTCAACACGTTTTTTATTTCCATAATAGACAGTTTCGTTATTTATTAAAATATGGTAAGCGTTAACGAAAAATCTGTAAACAGGAGGTGGCTAAATGGCAGACAAGGGTACAAAGAAGAAATTGACCAAGGTAACGGGTGGAGGCAGCTCATCCGCGGCCC
>JAABPS010000484.1 GCA_011391835.1 Desulfobacteraceae bacterium | reverse complement strand
AAAAATATTCCATATCCGGTTCAGCAGTTGTCCCCAACATCGATGCTGATCCTTCCTGGCAGACAGAGGTAGAGGAGATTCAGAAAAGGGCTCACTGGAAATTAGATGAAGTGAAGCAAGAGATGATAAACCAGTCTATATGATCGGCTAACGAATTCATTTTACAGTGAAATACCTTTTAGTTTGAAAGAATTTAGATATAATTAAACCACACCCGCTTTACAAGATCAAAATTTTCCCTGACTGCATTACTTCCTGATATAACCTCTCCATGGCCTGACAACAGAAATTCGACATCGAGTTCTGACAGCCGTGTGATGCTCTCCTTTAGCAGTTTTCCATTTCCGCCAGGTAAATCCGTCCGCCCCAGGGCTTCCTTGAAAATGACATCTCCTGTAAAAAGCGCTTTCTGTTCAGGCAAGTAAAGGGAAATGGATCCCGGCGAGTGGCCCGGGGTGTGGATGATGTTCAATTCAAGGCCATTGATCGTGCATTGCCCCTGTTGAAGGAAAAAATCAGAGAAAAAAGAACGGATATCCACCCTGAGGGATGCATGAAGATATTTCTCCATGGATTTGACAAGTTTCCATTCTTCTTCATGCATAGAGATCAGAGTGGGTGTGTTTTTGAATAATTTCACAGCCTCTATATGATCCGGATGGGCATGTGTGCAGATCACCAGCCCTATGTCTTCAATACCCAGATTAAGATTTCCAAGACCGTTTAATACATGTTCAAACAGGTGGGCATGACCTGGGTCGATCAGCACACGGGTCGGGCCGTCGATTAAATACGTATTGCAATTGTTTACTGTCATTGACTCCCAGATAAAGGCATATAGATTGTCGTGTAATTTCAGCATGGATAATAGTTCCGTAAATGTTGGCAATTTACCGATTCCTTTACACTTTTCATAGCGCAAGTCAAGCAGAGGGGCATCTCCTATTGAAGATAAAAGCTGGATTGCCGCTGGAGTGTTGGGTATAATATCTTGACCTTTGGTTGCATATAGTTAAATAATTACTATATTCAGTATAAATGTTAACGTACTGATATTACAATAAGCTAAGGATATACAATGGAAACACAAACAGCCCGGAAATATGATTTTGAAACAGGAATATATCGTCCCCCCAGCGAAGGGGGAAGTTATTCTCTTCTGATACGGACCACACGGAATTGTCCCTGGAACCGGTGCAGCTTTTGCAGTATGTATAAGGGAGAAACGTTTTCCATTCGGTCCGTTGAGGAGATCAAGCAGGATATTGATGCGATTGCATCTATCTGGAATGATATGAAATCATTTTCGTGGCAGCTTGGATATGGAGGCGAAATAAACAGGGAAGTGGCTCTGGCGCTTCTTCAGCAGGAGCCGGTATTTAACGCCAGTCCGGGGTTTGTGATGGTTTTTAACTGGATACTGTCAGGTGCAAAGACTGCGTTTTTACAGGATGCCAACAGCATGATCATCCCAACAGATTCTTTGGTGGATATTTTAACATATCTGAGGCAAACTTTTCCCTCTCTTCAGCGGGTGACTACCTACGCACGGTCGAAGACCATCGCAAAAAAGAAACCTGAAAGTTTAAAGCGCATCCATGAGGCGGGGCTGGACAGACTTCATGTGGGTCTTGAAACCGGAGATGATGATTTGCTGAAAAAGGTTAAAAAAGGGACCACCAGCGGCGATCATATTCAGGGAGGCAAAAAAGCCATGGAAGCGGGATTTCAACTGTCAGAATACTGGATGCCTGGACTGGGTGGAAAGGAAATGTGGGAACAGCACGCACGAAATACGGCGCGGGTGATGAATGAGATCAATCCACATTACCTGCGCTCCAGGCCGTTCGTTCCGGCACCAGGGACGCCGCTTTTAGATGAATATGACCGGGGGGAATTGCGGCTTTTATCCCCTGTTGAGCAACTGGCAGAATTAAAGCTGATGATACAGGAGTTGAATGTAACCTCCAGGGTCTGCTTTGATCACGCGGGTAATTACTGGACGAATAAACAAGGCAGGCTTCTTTTCAGCCAGGATTATGAAGGGTATAAATTTCCTGAAGAGAAGTTCCGAGTACTGGAATTGATAGAAGAGGGGATGGATTTGCTATTTTAAAAGAAGCGGCATCACCGAATCAGAAAAGAAATCAAAAAAAGGCTCGCGGTACTTTATCATATTTTTCAGAATATCAATACCTCCTGTGTGATCCGGAGTATCACTGACATATTTAAACACATAACACTTTGTTTTAAAGGTGCTGCACACCTGGGCAATAGCGGCAGCTTCCATATCCACAAGGCTGGCGTATTCTGAGATCATCTTTCTTCCGGTGGGGTCTATGATGGGCCTGTCCCCTGTGGCCAATTTGGCGGTCGGGAATCCTTTGAGTCTGTCCGGTTTATGGGTATGGGGTTTTCTGGATGGGAACTGGGGCCTGTCGTGTTCGAAAATTTGATTTACATGAAGTATGGATCCAAGCGGATGAGTTTGATCCGTTGCGCCGGCGGCTCCCATATTCAGGA
>JAABPS010000483.1 GCA_011391835.1 Desulfobacteraceae bacterium | reverse complement strand
TCTCCTTTTCGACAATATCGGTATCTTCCCCAATGCTTCGGGAAAAGAGCTCCGTCCGTTCTACGAGTGGAAGACGGATTTCCGTAAAACCGAAATCTTCGAAAAGGGATGTAGCTGTTTTCTCAATATACTGCCACAGCTCAACTTCGCTTGGAAGTATATCTTTAAACCCTCTGATCAGATGTATCATTTAGACAGGTTCACTCTCTTTAATGTGCTCGCATTGACAGCTCTGCAATATTTTTCAAAACAATTTTTGGACAATTTTTAAATAATTTGGTAATGTTATCGTAAGGATTATCCATTAGTCAATATGAATGTTTCGCTTGTATTACTCTATTTTACTATATAAAATCTATACCGGAGGACAATTCATAAGCTAAAGACTACCGCCATTACCATCATCCACCCATATACAGGAGACAGATATGAAACCTTCTTTTGCCATTGTTGGCTGCGGCAGAGTCGGGAAAGCCCTTGGAAAGCATCTGCAGGCTGAAGGCTACCGCCTTGCCGGCATCTCTACGCAACACATGGAGTCCGCGGGAGAGGCCGCCCGTGCGGTTGGCACAGAGAATTTCACTGTCTATTCATGGGAAATAACCCGAAACGCTGACATTGTTTTTATTACCACTCCAGATGGCGTCATTGCGGATGTCTGCGCCCAAATCGCTCAACATAACGGATTTAAAAACGGCGCGGTTGTTCTTCACTGCAGCGGTGCTCATCCCTCAACTATTTTATCTTCAGCCCAGGGAAGCGGAGCAACGGTCGGATCCATGCACCCCCTTCAAAGCTTTTCAGCCGAAGCTGCTGGAAACACATTTAAAGGCATTGTCATTTCTGTAGAAGGGGATCCAAAAGCCGTTTCAACCGCCCATCAAATCGCCAGCGATCTGGGGGCAGACTGCTTAACCATAAAAACGGATAATAAGGTCTTGTATCATGCCGCTGCTGTGGTCGCATGCAATTATCTCGTTACGCTCCAAGATGCCGCATTTAAATTAATGGAAGAGGCAGGAATATCAAAAAAGGATGTATTTTCGGTTTTATATCCCTTGATCTCAGGGACACTGTCCAATATTGAAAAAGTGGGCACGGTAAAAGCCCTCACCGGTCCTATTGCCCGTGGAGATACGGAAACAATTACACGGCATATCAATGGAATCCGCGAAAAGAGACCCGAAATTCTCAACCTGTATATGACACTGGGCCTTTACACCATCGGCCTGGCCAGGACATGTGAAACCATATCCGATTCAAAAGCCGAAGAACTCAGTAAATTGCTAAAACAGGAAAAATGAACCAAAATAGTTCCCGGATGTTTACCATATAGACCCCTGCCCGTTATATCCGATAAAGCGTAAATGGATTCCCGTTTAATTGTTGATTAGCACATTTTAATCTTTCTTCATTTGAAATAACTGCAACCCCATGATTTTTAGGATGCTTTAAAAAATACGTTGAGGCAGCAGCCATAACCTGGCTTCGGGTGATTGAAAGAACCTTCCGTTTAAATGCCTTGCGAGCCTCATCAGAAAGGCCGATCATCGTGCGATAAAAGGCGTTTCGCGCCGCAACACCTGGTGGGTCCGGTTTATCGATATCCGAACATACCTGCAATATAGCCTCTTTCACATCTTCATCTGTATAATCCCCAGATGCTATAAAACTGCCCGCGTCCGTAAAGGTTTGCAGTGTGGAAACAATATGCGGATCCCGGTAGGACCCAAAACAAAATATTCCGTCTTCAGTATTGTACAACGATAACCCGCCATACGCACCTCCCTTTTCCCTGATCTCCCTGTGAAGATAAAGGGATCGTATCATCTTGCTTATTACAGCCAGCACAGGTGAATCTTCATGCCCCATTTTCACAGTTTTAAATGCCTGGGCCACAAATGAAACCTCGGTGGTTGTACTCCAGCCTTCTCGTGGAAATTCAGAGTGCAATTCAATATCCGGAGGCCCAAAACCATCAGCCGCTGTCAGCCGTCCTGACACCTTTTCTTTTTTTGCCCCAAGGCCTTTCTTCATACTATCCAACGCATCAGCGGAAGCAGAAAGCATCCCATCCTCGCCAATGATTGCGATATTAAAGTTGTCAGGATGGAAAAGAATATCTCCTATGGAATTCAAATCGTCGGAAACATTTTTCAGGAAGTCAGGGGTCAATTTCTCCGTCAGATGCTTTAGTGTCTGAAATTGATGAATCCCCTGCCAGGTCTCCTTTAATGTGCTGGATGGGGACAAATTTCGTGATGCCAGCAGCATTGCCAGTCGGTGTCCGTTGGGAATAATTCGCGACTCAAGACCCGCTTTGTATTCAAGCAGAAGACTTTTCAGTCTTGCCTGATCTGAAAAATCATATTCGCATGAAAGCTCTTGAATGATTTCAAACATCTTTTTTTGGTTTCGGAACAGGCATTTCCCATTAAAACCGATAAAGGACACGCATTCTCCTGTCTCATTATAACGGGTACCCGCATGCGCGGACAGAGTAATCCCGCCGGTATATTCATCAATAAG
>JAABPS010000482.1 GCA_011391835.1 Desulfobacteraceae bacterium | reverse complement strand
TTATTTTACAGAATATACTTGTTTCAATCCACGCCCCCGCGCAGGGGGCGACTGTTCTCCATGAATCCTTTGATATTGTTGAAAAAATTTAGAAGATTCCGCGCATGTAATCTCACAACCACGCAAAGCTCCAATCCAAACTCACCGGATTCATAAAAAACGTAACATATACAACTTGTTAACACGATTGCGAACACCCCCGAAAAACCTTGTCAGCTTGGGGTTCGCACCTTGCCTCAAACAACTAAAGGCCCTTCCTGATCGATCCCCTTTTTAGCGCCCACATGCTCCACTCTTCGCTTCCAGTTGGAACCAAGAAAGTAAAACCTCAGACTGTCTCTTTCCGTATCAATGATATCCACAAGTTCCTGACGGAAAACAGCCCACTGGGCAGGATCGACAATACACTCAAACACTGAAAACTGTACCCGCTGCCCGTAGTTTTTACAGGTTTTGGATACCCGGCGGAGCCGTGATGCGCCCTCGGCATCTCTCAATGATACATCGTAACTGACGAGTACAAGCATGCCTCCTCCTGATTACTACTTCCATATAAACGGTGGATATCCATCCAGATCCCCCCTTATGTGGCGGGCCAGGAGCAGGGCCTGGCAGAAGAAAAGAATGCCGATACTTACCTTCTCATCCAGAAATGGATGGTGAATTTCCTCCTGCTTTCTTTCCTGATATGCCACCAGCACCGTTTTCCGGGTTTCATCAGTCATCATCACTGCGCCGGACTCCATTTTTTCAAAACCTTTATCCTGCACCTGCTTTCGGTTGATCAGCGACAAGACAAGGCGATCCGCCAGATAGGGCCTAAATTCTTCCATGATATCCAGCGCCAGCCCGGGCCTGCCGGGTCTGTCCCTGTGTAAAAACCCTACTGCCGGATCAAGCCCCACTGTCTCCAGGGCAGAACGCACATCGTGCATTAATAAAGTATAGATAAATGAAAGGAGACAATTGACGTTATCCAGGGGCGGGCGCCGGTTTCTTTCCTGAAATGTGAAGTTTTCTTTCTGCGTCAGGATCAGGTGATCAAAAACGCTGAAATAGGTATGGGCTGCGTCACCTTCAATGCCTCGAAGGGTATCCAGATCCTTTTCCATATTAAGGGACTGTAGAGAATTTTGAAGGGTCCTGGATGCCGCCTCAACATCGGTTGTATTCATCTTGTCTGTATGATCCCGCAATGCCCTTTGAATTACGGTTCTGCAATTTCCGATCTTTCCGGTCAGGATAGATGAGGCTAAGGATGCAGAAAAAGCCAGGTCATCTGCCAGCCTGTATTGCTGCCTGCGCAAAAGGACATTACCGGACACCGGCCCTTGAACCCTTGCCAGAAATCGGCCATATTCTGTCAGAAAACTTATCCCCACACCGTTACTTGCGCAAAACCCCATGAGGAACGGACTGAGCATGACATTACCAAAGCAGACGATCCCGCCGATCGTGTGAACCGGAACCTGCAATTTGGTTTCCTGTTTCACGCTGACAACAATTGTTTCCCCTTCCTTGGAAAGGTAAGCGCCCTGGGTTGTGATAAATAGGGTATTGAGATGTTTTTTCATCCTTCGCGCCTCGCTTCGAGCAGATAATTCTGGACAGATCGTTTTTTCCCAACAGCCTTGGGAAGACAAAAAGTTACCAGAGAGCATCGTTCGCACTTTTTGTCATAAACCGGGGCAGGTGTAATTCCTGCTTGAATCAACGCATGAGTTCGGCTTGCAGCCTCTTCCGTCTCTTTGCGCAATGGGTCATTAAATTCCACATCAAGGCGATGATGTGTCTTGCCATAATATATGGCGCCTGCCGGAACCGAAAGGTTCAGCATTTCCTCAAGACAGATGGCCTGGGCGCAAAGCTGCACCTTGTCACAGTCATCGGGCTTGGGTTTGCCCCGTTTGTATTCCACTGGAAAGGCCTGCCATTTGTTACCCTCAATCTTATGAAACTCTACCACATCGGTCTTGCCAATAAGCCCCAGGCGGAGAGATCGAATAGGCATGCCGCGTTCAATCCTGATCGCCCCTCTGGACTCCCGACCCTCCTCATGCACCCGTTCGTGCATGATCCGGCCTTCAGCAGTAAGCCGGTTTTCATCCCACACCTGCTCAATATGGATCAGAGCGCACTGCCTTGGGCAAAAAACAAAATGCTGCAGCGAAGAAAGCTGTATCAAATCCTCTTCATCATTTATATAAGTCCTATCTGTCATATATGACCTATTTCTTATACGACCTATTTCTTAAATTTCCTCGTCTGGGATCTCGCCCTGTAAAGCCGCTCCGTGAAGCCGCCCTCTTCCAGAAAGTCCTTTTCCAGAGCACGAAGCTGTTGATCCAGCAGGTAGTTTGTCTGGTGAACCACACAGATCATGGTATTAGCCGCAACTTCTTGAGGCTCATTCTCAATATGCGCCTTATAAGTCCTGTACGACCTATCCTTCTTATAGCACAGCCCCCGAATTTCCTTTGCCTTTGGGTGATCCTTGCCCCAGAGCGGCAGGTTGTTCTGCCGCAGGTA
>JAABPS010000481.1 GCA_011391835.1 Desulfobacteraceae bacterium | reverse complement strand
GGGACTCTGCCAGATCAAGCGCTTCCAGTGTTAACTGGCCGGCTTTTCTGATCCCTTTGATATCTTCCTTATTTTTCAACTGGATTCGAAATCTGTCAGTTGCCAGCTCTTTCAATTTCCCCAGGTTTATACCCTTCTTCCCAAGACAGCATTTTTTATATTTGCGTCCGCTCCCGCATGGACACGGGTCATTTCTGCCCGCCCTAACGTCATCTTCCATTCAACACGCCTTTTTTATTTACCTTCCTTCCATTCATCGAAAAATCAACAACCATCTTTACGTGTTCTCAACTTTTCTATCGATAACCATAGCCCTTAAAAAATGCAACTGAAATATAATGATGGTGCATGAAAGCTGATTTTAACTTAATTTTGCTTTATCATCTCATTTAACTGCTCAATTGTATAAGCGCCGGGTTGAATCCCTTTCTCTGCCATCTGAGTCACAATGTTTACCATCAGGGAATTATAGGGTGTCTGAATGCCATTCGCTTTACCCATGCGTACAATTTCTCCGTTTAAGTAGTCCACTTCTGTTCGTCCCCGTTTTAAATACAGATCCTGCCAGGTGCTTGGTCGAAGCATCATCTTCTCATCACCCGAAATCTCAAAATCGCGATCCCCCGGCTTGCGCAGGCTTGAAATCATTTTATCAACAGGCGGCTGCCCTGCCAGCGGGACAATCTCAACTCCCTCGGCATCGGTAACCCGTTTTGCCTCCTCTAAAATATCCGCCATCATCATCCGCGGCGCTTCGTACTTAATTCCTTCTAAAAGTGACAGTCCGGTAATACCAAAAAGGGCATTGCTCAAATTTCTGAAAAGCTTTGACCATTTAACCGCCATAATATCCGGATAGGCGGTTGCGGCAAAACCGGCGTCTGAAAGCATGCTGCAAAGTCTTTCAACAAATGGATCAACGCCCGTAGGATATCTGCCGATTCCAAGACTGTTTTCAGCCACATGGATAATCCTGCCGGGCTTAAGATATGTTGCGCCAAAAAAAACAATACCGCCATACACGGACTCAAATTTCCCTGCCGCAAGCGCTTCATTGCAAACGGCATTTTGAAAACAAACGGCAGTTAAGCCCTTTGCGCTCTTGCCGATTTTTTTAAGAGCCACCTCTGTATCAAATGTCTTCATCGTAAGAAAAAGAATATCATCCTTCTTCAAATCAACAGCGCCAATATCGGCAACTGCTGGAAGATGGATAGCGAACTCTCCTTTTATGCCTGATATCTGAAGACCATTTTTAGATATCGCTTCCGCATTGGATGGTGAGCAAACCAGAACGGTTTCATGCCCGGCGTTATGAAGATATCCTCCAATCACACTGCCTACTGCGCCGGCGCCATACACAATGATTCTCATCCTGTCTCCTCCAAAAAAAGTATAGTCATCCCCATCAGTACCTTTCTCCATCTTTTTTCATCATGGGTACAAACTGAACGGGAATAATCGCCTGTTGAGTGACGGCACCTTCTTTTTTAACTAAAAGAACAAGTTGCTGGTGAAACGATTCACCCACAGGGATGACCATCTTACCCCCTTCAGCAAGCTGATCCTGTAAGGGCTTGGGAATATGAGACGGCGCACACGTGACAAGAATAGCGTCAAAGGGGCTGTGTTCTTCCCATCCTTTATAGCCATCTCCGACCTTAACGGTAATATTTGTGTATCCCAATTCTGCTAAAGTCCTTTGAGATCTTTTCCCCAGAACTTCGACAATCTCAATCGTATAAACGTGCTTGCAGATTTCCCCTAAAATGGCTGCCTGATAGCCTGAACCCGTGCCTATTTCAAGAACAGTCTCTGTCCCTTTCAGATCCAGTACTGCGGTCATCAATGCAACAATATATGGCTGGGAAATTGTCTGCCCTTCACCAATAGGCAGCGGATAATCATTGTATGCCTCATCCTGATACTGTCTGGGAACAAACGTGTGCCGTTCAACCTTTCTGAGCGCTTCCAATACCTTTTGATCTTTAATCCCTCTTGCTTCAATCTGCTCCCTTACCATGCGTTCCCGTTTTTTCGAGAACATGGATGAATTCCTCTCTTCCACCCTGCAGTCAGCAGCAAACAGTATGGATATAAATAACATTCCAATAACATACCGGATTTTCATTATTTCACCCCCTTTTATTGAAACAAGCCTTTCTGTTGACAATAAAATGTCGATGAACCCGCACATGTCACCGAAGCGATCCTGAATGCTGTCTGAAAATCCATAAACTATCGGTTTGTACAACGGTAAAAGTCTGAAGGATCGTATGAATCAAAACTTTCCGTATTCATAACATATACATCTTATTTGAAATACTGTTTTTGGCTATAACAATCAAGAAAAATAGTGAACACCCTCTGCTGAGGCCACCTGCCATGAAGGATTTTAAAAATGACTGCATCCCGCGCCACATGATTGTACCACCAGAAGGATTAACATCTGGGCGATATTTCATAACCGTTTAATTTGATATGGAAATAATTCTGGCTTGCTGTTTGAATGAAAAATTGATTGAATAGAGGGTAA
>JAABPS010000480.1 GCA_011391835.1 Desulfobacteraceae bacterium | reverse complement strand
GGCTTATCGTTTTCAATATAATGGCGGATGACCCAGGCAGTTCCCAGCGTGGGATGGCCTGCAAATGGAAGCTCCTGAGCGGGTGTAAAAATTCGTGTTAAATACCCGCCATCTGGCCGGGGTTTGGAACTTACGAATGTTGTTTCAGCGTAATTCATTTCCAGAGCAATTTTCTGCATCTGATCTTTTTGGATAGTGTCCGCGTTTAAAATAACAGCAAGCTGATTGCCCTGATAGGGCGCTTGAGCAAATACATCAACAATGTGAATGGGGTAGCCTGTCTTCATGTTTGCCTGTATTCTTTATAACAGTTTGTAATATGACTATATGGTGATATCCTGGAATTTCTGTCAAGCAAATTTTAAAAAATTCGGTTCACTTGCCATCCTGAATTCATTGTGATAAAAAACAACATCGCTAAAAAGAACTTTTCCCTGGAATAAAAATTATTTTAAAAATGGTCGCACATGATCTCTTTTTCAGTTTATCTGGTTTTTTTCTTTTGGTTACTCGGCTTTTATTTTCTATGGAAAATTCCCCGTCTTGAATCCAGCCCGGACCAAAAGGTTAGTGCATCCAGTCTTTCGGTCATTATACCTGCTCGAAATGAGGCAAAGAATCTGGGAATCCTGCTGAATTCAATAAATGTTCAGAGCACTCGACCTGCTGAAATTATAGTTGTAGATGATCACTCTGACGACGCTACAGCTGATATCGCTGCAGCGGCCGGCTGTGTGGTTATGCGTTCCAAGCCCCTGCCCATTGGCTGGGCTGGAAAACCCTGGGCGTGCTGGCAGGGCGCCCTTCGCTCTAAAGGGACAATTCTTCTCTTTCTGGATTCCGACACTTGCGTACAACCGGATGGTCTTCATGCAATACTGGCGACATATCGCAAAAAGGGCGGATGCGGACTTCTTTCTATACAACCGTTTCATTATATGGAAAAATGGTATGAACAGCTCGCAGCTGTTTTTAATATCGTCACCATAGCAGGGATGAATGCATTCACTCTGCTGGGCAACAGATTGAAGCCCATCGGTGCTTTCGGACCCTGTAATCTATGTCTGAAAGAAGAGTATTTTAATGTCGGCGGGCACGAAATTGTCCGTGGCGATATACTGGAAAGTTTGGGGCTGGGCAGGGCTTTTTTAGAAGCAAATTTGCCGGTTAACTGCTATGGAGGTAAGGGTGTCATTTCATTTCGCATGTATCCGGATGGTTTCAAATCCCTCACTGAAGGATTTAGCAAAGGATTTGGCACAGGCGCCAAAGCCACTTCGGTTGCCGGGCAGATATGTATTTTCTGCTGGATATTTGGAGGAGTCCATTTAATTCGACACCTGTTGCAAGCGACAATTCAGGGCAGTACGAATAACCTGGTGGTTTTCGGAGCGCTGAATATCCTATATATCCTTCAAGTTCACTGGATGCTGCGCCGGATCGGCACGTTCAAATTGATAACCGCACTTCTTTATCCGGTTCCATTGGTATTTTTTATTACTGTATTTTGCATTTCTATATTTAAAATTTTCATACTTCGTAAAACAAACTGGAAAGGAAGAACTCTGAAAACAAAATAGGATAGCCTATGAGACTTATTGATCTGCCCAGGGCATGGACAATTACCATCGATATTATCGCCTGGTTTATCATCCATATGGCAGTTGTGTATATCATACTACGAATACCGAACAAATGCTTCCAATACTCCAGCTGGCTGTATAGAGAAAAGTGGTGGGAAAGAGGAGGGAATATTTATCAATATATATTTAAAATAAAAAAATGGAAAAAATATCTTCCGGATGGCGCTGAGTTATTTAAAGATAAAGGATTCCCCAAGAAACACTTAAAAGAAAAAAGTGATAAATATTTGTCCGTTTTTTACACAGAAACCTGCAGGGGAGAGCTCACCCACTGGATTCTTATTCTTTTTGCGCCACTATTTTTCCTCTGGAATCCATTTTTTGTCGGCTTTATTATGATTGCCTATGCAACTGCGGAAAATATTCCTTTAATCATGGCGCAACGCTACAATCGTCACCGAATCAAACGGATACTGGAACTCAAACGTAAAAAACAGGGAAACGTGTATGCCGGCTCCGATCATTGAAGTTGAGAATCTCCAGAAATCCTATAGAGATGTTCGTTCCGTTGCAGGAATTTCTTTTCACGTTTCCTATGGAGAGTTTTTTGGTCTTCTTGGGCCGAACGGCGCAGGAAAAACGACTACAATCGGAATGCTGACCGGATTGATTACTCCAACAGCCGGAAAAATAATCATTGATGGCCAGGACTTGAAAGTACAACCGGATCTGTGTAAATCAAAAATCGGGTTAATACCTCAGGATTTTGCTTTCTATCCATCACTCACTGCCAAGGATAACCTTACGTTTTTTGGAAGGATCTACGGTTTACGAGGAAAACATCTGAGGGATAGAATTGACGGCGTTCTTAATATTGTATTGCTGTCAAATTACATCAAACAGCCGGTGGCCACTTTCTCCAACGGCATGAAGCGCCGTCTAAATATCGCCATCGGACTTCTGAACA
>JAABPS010000479.1 GCA_011391835.1 Desulfobacteraceae bacterium | reverse complement strand
CGCTCTTCCGATCTTCGAAGAATATTTCCCTGAACGCAGTTAATGAGAAACCCTTTTTCCATGCATGTGTTTACCAGAGGCTCCCCTTCTATGGTTAATTCCATTCCCAGAAGAAGACCTGTGCCCCTTACATCCGCAATGGTTTCTTTTTTATCTTTTAGGCGCAACAACTGTTCTTTGAAATATGCGCCTGTTTCTCTGCATTTTTCTACAATAGTATCCCGCTCAAATATTTTTACGACAGCTAAGGATGCAGCAGTGATAATGGGCGTTCCGCCAAATGTCGATGCATGAGATCCTGGGCCAAATACGTCTGCAATGGTTTTTTTTGCGAGCATCGCCCCGATGGGAAGACCATTTCCGAGCGCTTTTGCCAGCGTCATGATATCCGGTTCTATGCCGTAATGTTCATACGCAAATAGTTTTCCTGTCCTTCCCATACCTGTCTGAATTTCATCAAATATGAGTAAGATGCCCATGTCATTGCAAACTTTTCTAAGCTCAAAAAGATAGTTGTCATCCGGGCATCTCACGCCCCCCTCCCCCTGAATGGGTTCTACCAGAACTGCGCAGGTAGAAGGCCCTATTTTTTGGCATAGCGCTTTGATATCATTAAACGGAGCAAAATCAAACCCATCCAGAACCGGATCAAAACCTGTTTTAATTTTATCCTGTCCGGTAGCCGACAGTGTCGCCATGGTTCGTCCGTGAAATGATTTTTCCATTGCCACGATTCTGTATTTCCCATTCATCCTTTCTTTGGCATATTTTCTGGCCAGCTTTATAGCCGCTTCATTGGCTTCTGCCCCGCTGTTGCAGAAAAATATTTTATCTGCGAAGCTGTTTTCTACAAGCCATTCAGCGAGATCAACCTGAGGAATCGTGTAATACAGATTGGAAACATGCAAAAGTCGTTTTGCCTGTTCGCAAAGCGCTTTGGATATTTCCGGATGTGCATGTCCCAGATTGCACACCGCAATACCGGAAACAAAATCAGTGTAGCTGTTTCCATCCGAATCCCACAGCGTGCATCCGCTGCCTTTGGTAAATACGACAGGAAACCGTTTATACGTGTTGGCAATAAACTGCTGTGCGTTTTCTATAACGATACTGTTCATAACGTAATTTCCGTTCCTATTCCTGTATCGGTAAAAAGCTCCAACAGAAGTGAATGACGTTTTGTTCCATTAATAATGGGTACTTTTTCAACGCTATTTTGCAAGGCCTCAATGGCGCATTCTATTTTTGGAATCATGCCGCCAGTTATTTTCCCGTTCTTTATCATCTTTTTTGAATCTTTTACGGTGATGGAGGCCATCAGTGAGCCGTCAGAATCAAGCACGCCGTCCACATCCGTCAGCAGAACCAGCCGCCTGGCAGAAAGGGCTATGGCCATTTTACTGGCCACATGATCGGCATTAATATTGTATGTCTCTCCGGACTCGTCCACTCCAATGGGCGCGATCACCGGTATAAAACCTTTTTCCATTAATGTATGGATGGCATCTGGGTTAACGTGCTTGACCTCTCCAACATGACCCGGATCCAATATTTCAGGGGGTTGATTTTCCTGTTTGCTTTGTATGATGTTTATTTTCTGGGCCAAGATCATCATTCCATCTTTGCCGCTAAGGCCGACAGCCTTGCCTCCCTGCTGATTTATCAGCGAGACAATTTCCTTGTTGACTTTCCCGCCCAGCACCATTTCTACCACATCCATGGTCGGCCGGTCCGTCACTCTTAGCCCTTTGACAAATTGTGACTGAATGCCCATTTTCTCCAGAACCGTGTTAATTTGAGGCCCGCCCCCGTGAACAATCACAGGGTTCACTCCCACAAATTTGAGCAAGGTAATATCCTGCGCAAAATCATCTCGTAACTGCTTTTCAACCATGGCATGACCCCCATATTTCACAACAATGGTCATTCCATAAAATCGGCGGATATAGGGCAGGGCTTCAATCAGTATATCTGAAACATTTTTTTTCATTTTTTATGTCTTTCCTACAATATATACCTGCTTAAATCTTCATCATCCTTTATATCTTTTAATTTTTCATTCACATATTCATTGTCTATTTTTATCTTCTGCCCTGCCATGTCCGGAGCATCAAACAGCACATCTTCCAGAAGGCATTCCATGATTGTGTGAAGTCGCCGCGCTCCGATATTCTCCGTCCGGCTGTTCACTTCTTCCGCAATGAGTGATATGCACTCAATTGCATCATCTGTAAAAACAATATCTACCCCTTCGGTTTTCAGAAGCGCCAGATATTGCAGCATCAGCGCATTTTTAGGCTCCGTCAGTATTCGAATAAATTCATCTTTACCCAGAGAGTCAAGCTCTACACGAATAGGAAAGCGGCCTTGAAGTTCGGGTATCAAATCGGAAGGTTTCACCGTATGAAAGGCGCCCGATCCTATGAAAAGGATATGATCTGTTTTTACAGGGCCATATTTGGTGTTCACATTGCATCCTTCCACTATCGGAAGAAGATCTCGTTGTACGCCTTCTCTGGAGATGTCAGGGCCATGTGTGTCATTTTTTCCG
>JAABPS010000478.1 GCA_011391835.1 Desulfobacteraceae bacterium | reverse complement strand
TATGGGCTAATAATAATTGAATAGTGGAAATAGCCATATAAATACAATGAAATATTACGAGGAGTAAGCATGCATTTAAGAAAAAGGGTTCTTGTAACCGGCGGCGCAGGATTTTTGGGCTCACATCTTTGCGAAAAACTTCTTCTGGAAGGATGCGACGTGATTTGTGCTGATAATTTTTATACGGGCAGCAAGCGCAACATCATACACCTGTTAAATAATCCATACTTTGAATTACTGAGACATGATATTACTTTCCCGCTCTTTCTCGAAGTAGACGAGATATATAATTTAGCATGCCCAGCCTCTCCCGTCCATTATCAGAATGATCCAGTACAGACCACAAAAGTGAATGTACACGGATCCATAAATATGCTGGGACTTGCAAAAAGAACCAAAGCAAAAATACTGCAGGCATCCACATCTGAAGTTTACGGTGATCCAACCGTGCATCCTCAAACGGAAGTCTATTGGGGAAATGTTAACTGCATCGGCCCCAGATCATGCTACGATGAAGGGAAACGCTGTGCCGAAACTCTTTTTTTCGATTATCACAGGCAACATAAACTCAGAATTAAAGTCGCGAGAATTTTTAACACGTACGGCCCGAGAATGCATCCTAATGACGGCCGGGTTGTGTCAAATTTTATAATGCAGGCTCTACGTGGAGAACCGATAACAATATATGGCGAAGGGACCCAAACCCGTTCTTTCTGTTATGCGGATGATCTCATATCCGGACTGATAAGCCTGATGAACAGCCCTGATAATTTCACGGGCCCGGTTAATCTGGGCAATCCGGTTGAGTTTACCATTCTTGATCTCGCCCTGAAGGTGATTGAACTTACCGGATCGGAATCGAAGATTATTTTTAAATCTCTTCCTCAAGACGATCCTAAACAACGCAAACCGGATATTACGATTGCAAAAGATTTGCTCGCTTGGCAGCCTGAAATAGCTCTTGGTGATGGGTTGAAGAATACAATAGAATATTTCAGGAATATAATTGAAGAGGTATAAGTTTAGGAAGTAAAAAAAAGGATCATCTACAAATTAGTTGATGATCCTGCAGGATTCGAGGGTTCAAGGATTCAAGGATTCGAGTGAATAAAAATAGGAATCTAAATTATGAGAATTAATACTTTTTCGTTTCTTATTATATTTTGTCTGATCGGAGGAGTGGCTGGATATATTATAAGCCTGAGAGAAAATCGATATTGCCATGTAACGATTACACTCGAATCTTCAGAACCGGTCGAGGCGCAGCTTTTTTATGATATCGGCAAAGGATTCAATGAGAATGATTCTATCAGGAAAATAATTTATCAGAAAAATGCGCCTGTGACCTTATATTTTGATATTTCAGGGCCAAGTATTGATGGACTTCGTTTTGATCCCAGCCAATTTACGGCAAATTTAAAAATTTACGAAATAATCGTCAAATATGATGGCGAAAAACCTTTTTCGGTTCCACTTGATTCATTAAAACCGGTAAACGATATTAAATTGCTTAATTATGAAGGAAAGGCATTGTCAGTGGAGACGACAGAGTCGGCACACGATCCCATTTTGAAACTGACCCGGATTAGTTCCAAACCGCATTTTTTTAAATTTAGGGCGCTCATGTTTATCCTGGCCGGTGCTGTTATTTCTTTGGCTATAACTTTTCTTGTCGCCTGGGTTTATCGAAACTGCATGAATGGGAAGGAAAGAGTTAACTTTCTATGAAAATGTTAGTAAATCAGGATCATCTCCAAATTAGTTGATGATCCTGTAGGATTCGAGTGAATAAAAATAGGATTCAAGGGGTCAAGAATTATAGTGATGCGAAGTGACACGGAGTTAAGCGTAAGCGCTAACCGTAGGCGCTAAATGCTGAAAACCCTTTCTCCCAATTAATTGGGAGAAGAACAATAAATCAATATTGTGAATATCGGATGAATCTTCAGGAGCTTCGATTATGATATGGCTGGTCGGTAGCCGCGGGATGCTGGGCACGGATGTACATAACCGTCTCCAATCTTATAAAATGGATCATGTTGCCACGGATATGGATGTGGACATTACAAACCGGCAGGTATTGAGGGAGTTTTCGGATCCATTAGCTCTTTCATGGATTATCAACTGTTCCGCCTATACCGCGGTTGACCGCGCAGAAGATGAGCCTGAACAGGCTTTTCGGATAAATGCCGAAGGCGTTCGGAACCTAGCACTGGTGGCTTGTCAGAAAGGGGCCCGATTTTTTCATATTTCCACGGACTATGTTTTTGATGGACGAAATAAGGGAGTCTGTTATGAGACGGATATCCCTAATCCTTTGGGAATATACGGCCGCAGTAAGTTGCAGGGAGAACTTTATGTCCGGGAACATATCGACAGCCATGTCATTTTGCGGACAGCCTGGCTCTATGGCCATGCCGGCAGCAATTTTGTACGGACAATGCTCCAGCTGTTCCAGGAACGAGATGAGGTCAGGGTTGTGGCCGACCAGTGGGGAAGTCCAACTCTTGCCGGTGATTTGGCCGATGCTATCATGCAAATCATTACAAGGGACACCCTT
>JAABPS010000477.1 GCA_011391835.1 Desulfobacteraceae bacterium | reverse complement strand
GGCCTGATTGCACTCGATTCATTTGCCTTAAAGAGGAGCAGCTCCGCATAGCCGACCACAATGCCCAGCACATTGTTGAGATCGTGGGCTACACCACCCGCCAGAATTCCCAGGGACTCCATCTTCTCCGCACGATTCAGACGCTCCTCCAGATTTCTTTTTTCCTCTTCCGCTCTTTTGCGGTCAGTAATGTCCTGTATCATGCCAATAGAGCAAAGGGTACATCCCGAGGCATCCCGAATATGTACGCATTTCTCATATACGAATTTTATTTCCTGGGTGTTTCGCATGACTATTCGGTGCTCAATCTCATAGCTGTCTCTTCCTTCCCGTATTGAGCTAGTATACGCGGCGTCAACGGCGGCACGGTCCTCCGGGTGGACAAAATCGAGGAACGCCTCGTAATTAGCTGTGAATTCCTGCGGCTCCAGTCCGAAGATACGGTAGACTTCATCCGACCAGGTAAGTTTTTTGCTGGCCAAATCCATCTCCCAACTGCCTACATGGGCGATCTTCTGAGAAGCGGACAGGAGCGCCTCTTTCAGCTTCAAATTATCCTCAGCCAGCTTTCGATCGGTGATGTCCAGTTCAATTCCATCCCATATAATACTTCCGTCCGAATGTACGCGATGTGCAGAAATGAAGCGACGCCAGCGGACCTCGCCCGATGGATGCCGGATAGGCAGATCGATTTCAAGTCTTGACTTGTTTTCAAAGGCATGAGCTTCGGCTTCCGCTATTAAAACACGGTACTTACCTTCGATCTGGTCGTAGATGAGTGATGGGTTGCGCTTTACTTCTTCCACATTAAGGCCATGGAATCGCTCTATTGCATGGCTCAAATATGTGAAGATTCGCTGTTGGCCATCCAAACCACTGTTGATCTGGTAAACCATTCCGTCGGCAAGGTTCTCACTCAAGACACGTAACTGTTCTCCACTCTCCCGCAGTGCCTCCTCTATATGCTTACGCTCTTTTTCCGATTTTTCCAGTTCCTGGATTCTCTGCCTTAACAAGATATTTTCTTCGTACAGTTCTTTGTTTGTGCTGGACGGATCTTGCATCTGATACCTCCAAGCATGATAAATGATACTGGCTAAAGGTAAATTACCCAATCCTCAGGACGGGTATTCTGCGGGAGGATTTCATAATATAAACAGTATTCTTTTGTGATATAAAGGCTTATAGAAAATATCTTATATCTATTTATGTGTCAAATCGAATTTTTGGCAATCGAAAGTTATATGACAGTGTACTATCAGATATTTATACTGCTTGCAGTATAGGCTTTTATAAAGTTTAATTAGAAAAGATGAAGCGCAACAAAGCGGAATGACTTTATGCGAAGTCGTCAATCACGAGAAAGCACCAGAGCTGTACCACAGACAAATGTCGCGATTGCAATAATACCGAATCCTAGCGGATAGCTGCCGCTTTTTTCAACGACCAGAGAAAAAGCAGGTAGCCCGATCAGGATTCCGGCAAATGTAAAAAAAAGTGACCCGCCGGTTGCCATTCCGGCAAATTCAGGTTTTGCAACACGTGCGACCTCAGCGAGATAGACACCATTCCAACCGATTGCGGCGGCTCCGAAAAGCGCACAGACGATCAACACCGCAAAAAAGGGCCATTGTGGTGAAAAAGCTGCCGATGACAGCGAGCCCACAGCCATGGCAATGCCTAAAATACCAAGCATCAGGCGTGGCTTTACGCCTCTATCGACCAAGGCACCCCATACGATTCTCCCGATAATTCCAGCCGTCTGGGCAGTAGCAAGGAGAATCCCGGCCTGGATTAACGTCATATTCACATCTTCGATTAAATAAATTACGATAAAGGAGACCAGACTCAATTGCATCGTGGAAAAGAAAAATGAACTAATTACAATACGGCGCAATTCATGATGTAGTACCACCATTTTTACCGACTCAATTATATTTTTCCAGGAAAGCCGTGATAGATTGGAACGTTCTGTGTCGAACTGTTTTCGATATGGGTTAAGGAAAACAGCAAGAATTAAACCCAATACCCCCACCATTATCGCTGACGTTTTCCAGCCCCATAAAATAACCAGATGAGGGACAATCGCACCTGCCATGGCCCCTCCGATCGGAACACCGGTCTGCTTGATAGAAAATACGACCGACATCATTGAAACAGGTGTTGTTCTGACCAGGAGATGGGAACTGGCCGGTGTCACGGGTCCATAACCGATTCCCATGATAAATGCCCCTATGATAATCACTGGTACAACCGGGATTGAAATTGCCCCCAGTCCCAGAGCACACAGAACCAGGCAAATCTGGCTTATTCCAATTGCCCCGAACCGGTTGATAAAATATCCGCTGACAGGCGCGACAAGTGTCGCACCCAAATAAATCAGGGACATGAAGATTCCAATATAGCTTGGAGGAACATTTAATTCGCCGGCCGCCACAGGCATTAATACCGGAATAGCTACCGTGCTCATTGAAACCGAAGCCTGGACAAGTAAAGTGAGTACTACCGGAAGGATAACTCCCGACGTTGGATTGATAATGCGTTCTTTTTTCACGGGGGGAATATAT
>JAABPS010000052.1 GCA_011391835.1 Desulfobacteraceae bacterium | reverse complement strand
GGGCATGTTTATCGGCTGCTTTGAATGCCTCTTTTTCCCAGGCCACGCAGACCTTGGCCAAAAAATCCGATCCGTGGGTTGAATTTTCGTTTAAGATTTCATCACTCCTGTCTCCGTAGTATCCAACGGCGGACGCATTAATGAGAATCTGGTCTGTATCGGCGGACATGGTCTGAACAATATTTCGCGTGGTCTGGATACGTGAATTATAAATTTGAAGTTTCGCCTTGTCTGTCCAGTAGCGCAGAATATTTACGCCTGCCAGATTGACAATGGCGTTTACTTCTGACAGCCTCTTTTGCCAGTCACCCTCTTTAGATGTATCTGCAGAGATATATGTAAAATGTTCTGTGCCCTCCATCGGGTGTGAAGGTGATCTGCCCAGGGCAGTGATTATATGACCCTGATCCAGCAAAAACTGAGAGAGGGGAGTCCCAATAAATCCCGTTGCACCAGCAATACATATTTTCATCATAGCCCCTTTTTATTGAATAGTAAAAAATAAAGAACAAACAGCCATTAACCACTCATACCGCTTTATAAATCATACCACACCTGCCAGGTGTCTTTCTATCTCTGATTTTGGAAGCGCGCCAACCAGGGTATTGACCATCTTTCCGTTTTTGAAAAGCATCATGGTAGGGATGCTTTGAATATTAAAACGGGCGGTAGTTTGCGGATTTTGATCTACGTTTAGTTTGGCAATTTTTATTTTCCCAGAATATTCTCTGGCAAGCTGTTCAAGAACAGGCGCTACAGATCGGCATGGCCCGCACCAGGGCGCCCAGCAGTCTAAGAGAACGATTCCTGGAAAACGGATAATCTCATCTTCAAATGACTGGTCGGTTATATCAACAGGATGATCATGCTTTTTCACAGGCGGAAACGGGATATGGCATTTGCCGCATGCGGGCCGGTCATTTACGCGGTCTTTTGGAATCCGATTTTTTGTTTTGCAATTGGGGCATTGAATAATGATGTTATCCATTTTTAAAGATACCCTGAAATCTACAGTTTTGAAAGCACGTCATTGAGTTTGTCCGGGCTGTATTTTTTCCTGATGAGAGCACTTTCCTTTAATATATGGATACGATCTGTAAATGTTGGCGCTGTGGATTGATAGATAATACCCGTCGGAATTTTATCACCCCACTCCCTGGATACTTCCATGGCCTTTAGCCAGTTATCAGGAACATAGTCCGTTTTTTCGAGATCGTAAACCCGTGATTTAAACCATGCGTGGGTATGGATGTGGTTAAAGGAAACACAGGGCTGAAGGATATCAATAATGGAAAATCCCTTATGCTTGACGCCTGCTTGAATGAGCTTGCTCAATTGGTCAGCATCACCTGAAAATGCGCGGGCAATGAATGTGGCTCCCAGAGACAGGGAAAACGAAATGGGATTTAACGGTGTGGATATAACGCCCTGATGCTGAATTTTGGTGACCATGCCCAGTTCAGATGTCGGCGATGCCTGGCCTTTGGTTAAGCCATAGACCATGTTGTTATGCACCAGCAAAGTGATATCGATATTTCGTCTGATGGCGCTAATAAAATGATTTCCGCCTTCGCCGTAGCAATCGCCGTCTCCTGAATTTACGATGATGGTCAGTTCGTGGTTTGCTATTTTGGCGCCAGTGGCGATGGGCAATGCCCTGCCATGCAATCCATGAAATGTGTTGCACTTCAAAAAATGGGGCGTTTTGGCGGCCTGGCCGATTCCTGAAACAATCAGCAGTTTTTGGGGAGGAATGCCGAGTTCAACAAAGGCTTTTTTCATCGCAGACAGAATGCCGAAATTGCCGCATCCAGGGCACCATTTATTTTCAACATCGGAATTAAAATCTTTTATATCAACCATCTGTTTCCTCACATTAATTGTATGGCGGTTTTCACGATGTCATTTGGGTAGATCGGTCTTCCGTCAAATTTTAAAATAACATCAGCATAGGAAAGGCCGGTTTGTTCTTTAATCAATTGGCCGAGCTGGGCGGTTTGATTGCATTCCACCATAAAAAACTTTTTGCGCTTTTCAAGGACTGCTGTTGCGTGACTGGATGGAAAAGGCCAAATATCGGAAAAGACCAAACACCCGATATCTATTTTCTTACTTCTCAGAATTTCAACGGCTTCCATCACAGGGCCTTTTGTTGATCCCCAGCAAACAAGAAGGGTTTTACTTTTTTCATAAAAAAGTTGAGGGGGATTCATTTCCTTGATCATGTTTTTTACTTTTGAAAAACGCTTGCCGGTCATGCGGATCCTATCCGTGATCACTTCACTCGTGTGGCCGTCTTCTCTGTGTTCATTCCCGCTTACCACTACCAGGGCTTCTCCGCTGCAGGGCAGGGCTCGCGGGGAGACTCCGGACGGCGTTATTTGATATCGTTTGTACTGTGAAGGGTTTTTTAGAACTTTATCCTCAATGGTGTATGGTGTAATTTTTTTTGGCGCTTTCAGGGGTTTTTCTGATATGAAAATAGAATCATTTAAAAACTGGTCGGTCAGGATAATCGCAGGCACCTGATGTTTATTTGAAAGTTGAAAGGCTCTGGCAGTTATTTTAAAGGCCTCAAAAGGCGTACCCGGCGCGAAGACAAATCTGGGGAATTCGTCCTGAGCCGCCCGGATAACAAACAGAAGATCTCCCTGAGCGGTTCGGGTAGCAAGTCCGGTTGCAGGTCCGGGGCGCTGAGCGTTTATAATCACAGCAGGTGTCTCCGTAATTCCGGCCAGTCCGAGACCTTCTGTCATCAGGCAAAACCCTCCTCCTGAAGTGGCGGTCATGGATCTTGCACCGGCAAATGAGGCGCCAATGACCATATTGACAGCAGCCAGTTCATCTTCAGCCTGTTCAACCACGAGAGGGAAGCTGTCTGAAAGCCGCGACAGGTTATCCATAATCCCGGTGGCAGGAGACATGGGATAAAATGAAGCAAATCGGCAGTCACCTGCCAGCGCGCCAAGGGCAAAGGCTTTGGAGCCGTCAATTAAGGCGCCTTTTGGTTTTCTCCTTCCCCAGGTTAAAGGAGTTTGAATGGAGAAGTCTTTCACACTGTCATATCCCAGTTTGGCAGCGGAGATATTCATTCTTACAATATTTTCATCCTTGTTTTGAAACCTTGCTTTAAGAATATCACCGAGCTGTTCAAAAGGAGCTTTCATCAACCCAAGACCCGCGCCTGCGGCAACACTGTTGGACAGGATTTTCCCGCCCGCCTTTATGGACAGATCAGTGATGGGCAGGTTGATTACTTTTTCATCGCGAGAAATATCCTTGCTGTCCATGATCACACGGCCATTGGGCGCGAGCTCATTTTTGTGAAGGTCATAGGTTTTTGGATCAAGAGCAATCAGAAGATCGACGATGTGATGAGGAGCGAAGATGGGCTGGCTGCTGATACGAATCTGTGTAAAACTGTGGCCTCCTCGAATCCTTGATTCAAAATCATTAATTGCCATCACATAAAAACCAGACTGATGGCATACCAGTGTTAGCAGATCACCAACTGTTTGAATCCCCTGTCCAGCCTCGCCGCCTATTTTAACTGTAATGTCTGCCTTCATAGATGCTACTCGACTCCGAAGAATTATATAAAGCTGAAACCGTATTATCCGTACCTTCCAAAATCCGTGCCAACATAATCTTATAAAAGAAGATTAGGTAGCGTGGAACTCACCCTTCCACCCTTTGAATGTATATTTTATAATAATTACTGTGATAAGGAAATAGTTTTTAACATAAATGGATTTTATACGATGCTGAGGTGCGGGATACATTTTTAATTCTATTTCGTCCCATATTGAATTTTGAAACATTCATGTATCATCAGCCCAAAATAGAGTTATTTTTCGGGCAGAACTTGACCTGAAAACAACAGTGATTAAATTATAGATTAAAGGCGAATTTAAAATGCCTATAGATAGAAAAGGAGGTGCTTAACATGAACACTTTTTTACCGATACTTAGACGAAACAGTTTATTCGATTTACCTGATTTATCTTTGTTTGACAGATTTTTTGAAGGTTATGAGGTTGACAAAAGCTGGCTGCCGGATCTGGATGTATCTGAAACAGATAAGGAATTCATCGTAAGGGCAGAAGTTCCCGGCATTGAAAAGGATAACATTGACATAACGCTAACCGATGGTCTGCTAACCATAAAAGGCGAAAAAAAGCATGAAAAAGAGGAAAAAGAAGAGAATTATCATTGCGTTGAGCGGAGATATGGATCATTTGCCAGAACATTGAGACTTCCCAGTGACGTTGAGCATGATAAAATAGATGCCAGCTATAAAGATGGCGTGTTAAAGCTTGTCATTCCAAAACCTGAAAAAGCTGAAGCAAAGAAGATAGAAATCAAAAATTAATTAAATAGTTTTTAACTAAGTTAAAGCATGATAAAAACAGGCAGAGATTCATATTCTGCCTGTTTTTTTGTGAACCCACATGAACCCGTTCAATGGAGAAGATGGCTGATAGTTTGGCATAGTAAGTGCATTAAATGACTATAGGTAAAAACATCAAGAAAAAAGGGGGCTGCCATGAAAAATCATTTTCGAAACAACAGGTTTGACTATGTAATAAATGCCCGTAAAGAAAGAACGCAGGCAAGTTTATATGATCTCATTCAAGCGGTTTCTGAAGAAGTAGAGCCCTGGGAAGGCAACCTGATTCCTGAAACAGTTCAGCATTTATTTGAATCCGGTAAAGCCAGGTTTATGGATGGCAGTATTGGAACCGATAATAGCTTTTAATATGCTTTCATCTTTTTAGAAACATCAATGTATTATTTTTCAGGAAAGGAGCAGATATATGAACTTTGCGTCCATGGATGATATTATTGATTTCGCGAAACAAAAGGAAGAAGAAGCAGCCAATTTTTATGACGAAGTCAGCAAGCTGGAAGTATTTTCCGGATCAAGGAATCTTCTTGAAGGATTCGCCAAAGAAGAGAGAAAGCATTATGACATGCTGGACACTATAGGCAAAAACAAAAAGATATTGTCTGATTATACGTTCAAATGGATTCATGATTTAAAAAGAAGTGATTACATGACTGATGTGATATATGAAAAAGGCATGACCTATCCGGACCTGCTCCGGCTGGCAATGAAAAGAGAAGAGAAGGCATTAGCGCTTTATAATGAAATGGCAAAGCATACAGAAAAAGAAGACTATTTAAAGATATTCAAGATGCTTTCTCAAGAAGAAGCCAGACATAAAAATATACTTGAGACGTTATATGATGATTTTATGGCTGCTCAAGGGGATTAGATCTGTTTTAATCAACTATCCAATCGGATTTTTAACAGCAGATGGAACGTAGCCTCATCAAAGCCCTAAGTGATTTGAATCCTGTCATCCAGGCATTTATCGCAACGTTGTTTACCTGGGGACTGACAGCTCTTGGAGCATCCGTGGTTATTTTTACCAAACGGGTTAACCGGAAATTGCTTGACACCATGCTAGGTTTTGCTGCTGGAGTGATGATTGCAGCCTCCTGCTGGTCATTGCTGGTCCCTTCCATTGAAATGGCGGAAGAACTGGGCGTACCGAAATGGCTGCCCGCTGCTGCCGGATTTTTAGCAGGCGGCATTTTTATGCGAATTATCGATGGAATACTTCCCCATCTGCATATTGGATTTTCCACTAAAACAACAGAAGGAATAAAGACGTCATGGCAGAGAAGTACATTGCTCATCCTTGCCATAACGCTGCATAATATTCCAGAAGGACTTGCAGTAGGCGTAGCATTTGGAGCCGTGGCAACGGGCTTTGAATCAGCCTCAGCGGGCGCGGCTGTTGCGCTTGCCATTGGTATCGGTCTGCAGAACTTTCCGGAAGGGATGGCCATTTCTCTGCCTTTGCGGCGGGAAGGATTTTCAAGAGCAAAGAGTCTCTGGTACGGTCAGCTATCAGGGATTGTCGAGCCCATAGCCGGCATTTTGGGTGCGGCCCTGATTATGGTATTTTATCCGATTCTTCCGTATGCGTTAAGTTTCGCGGCAGGCGCGATGATATTTGTGGTGATTGAAGAACTCATACCGGAATCACAAATCGGAGAAAACGGAGATATCGCCACCATGGGGGCATTGCTTGGATTTACCATAATGATGGTATTAGATGTGGCGCTGGGATAGGCAGAAAAATAATATACGGTTATCGCTGACCAAGCGGCACATACGGACATTCAGTCGGACCGCAGTATTCACCAATATATTCAGATTCCGGCCGGTACAGCACAGCTTTTGGAGCAGCTTCAGCAAATTGCTCCTCAAGTACATGGGCGCACCATCCTGATATTCTTGAAACAGCAAATACAGGGGTAAAGAGATCCAAGGGAATACCCATGGTGTAAAAAAGTGACGCGCTGTAAAAATCAACATTTACGAAAATATCCATATTCTTGCGCTGTTTAAAGACTTCTTTTCCCTTCTGCTCCAGACGTGTGGAAATTTCATACCATTTTGTTTCGCCGGATTTTTCGCCCATCCTTTTTGACATGGGAGCAAGAATAAGGGCTCTGGGGTCATCCACCTTATACACCGCATGCCCCAGTCCCATAATCTTATTGCCGGCTTCAATCTCTCTAATAATGTAGGGTTCGACATTTTCAGGAGAATTGATTTCAATGAGCATTTCCATGACCCGCGTATTTGCTCCGCCATGAAGCGATCCCGACAGCGACCCCATGGCAGCAGTAATCGATGCATACATATGGGCTGTGGTGGACGCGACCTGACGGGCAGAAAATGTGGACGCATTAAAGGCGTGCTCTGCATGCAGAACCAGGCATACATCAAAGAACCGTGAAGTCTCTTCATCCGGAGGATTTCCCGTCAGCATGTAAAGAAAGTTGGCTGCGTGACTAAGCCTGGGATCTGGAGGGATCGGTTGCTTGGCATTGCGTATCCGGTCCCATGCGGCAACAATGGCCGGGAGTTTTGCAATCAGTTTGATTGCAGTTGTTAAAGCGTGTTCTTTTGTTGTACTTTTAACCTCGGGATCATGATGGGCCAGCATGGGGACTGCACATTGAAGGATATCCATAGGCAAAGCGCTCTTAGGCCTTGTTTGAAGTGCCTGAATGATTTCTGCCGGAAGACTTCTTTCCTTTGCCATTTTGGAGCTAAACGACTTCAGTTCATCGGAATCGGGCAGTTTCTCGTAAAGCAAAAGGTGAGCCACCTCTTCAAACGTAGCTTTGCTGGCAAGATCTTTTGCAAGATATCCCCTGTATATCAGCTTTCCTGTTTCGCCGTCCACATCGCTGATTTTGGTGCTTGCAACCTTTACACCGCGAAGACCTGTATTTATGATTGAACTATCCTGGCTCATATTTTTCCTCATATTCTGAATTTAATTGAAGGCATAAAATTGAATAGAGACAGCCGGAAGAAAAATCAATACACTGTAAATTGGCTGTGATCTTTTTTAAGATCACATATCTATCCACATATCTGCTTCATTCCCGCAGTGGCTGCACGTCGCGGTTCCTTTGATTTTATTTTTTTCGGTTTTTTCTGGAGATGACGTTTCTGATTCATCATGGGTTTCAGCCAAGGTACATGAAAATTCCATTTCGGATTCATTGCCGCAGTTTTTGCATTCACATACCTGCTTTACGGTTTTTGTTTCCATAGACGCCTCCTTATTTAAAACTCGCCTATATTTCATTAAAACAACATTTTTTCAGCCGGTCGCCTCTCAGGGACATATACATGAGGAATTTTATCTTCGTTCCATTCGTTGGAAACGTAAAGGTTGCAATAGCAGCTCCCGAATTCTTCTATATCCGGTTTTCTATAAATACAGGGGCAGATAATGTCCTTGTCGTTTTCACGCTCTCCTGAAGATAATCTGCACGGACAGACCATGTATCCATAACGTTCTTTATTCTCAATAAGCCCCTTGAGCAGCTCGAAAACCATTTTTTTGTCTTTATTGAAAAAGTAGCCTTTAGTTTCCTGGATCTTTTTCAGATTTTCATAAAGTTCTTCAACGTCCATTAAAGTCCCAGCGCCTCCTTGATTTCATCCTCCTTGTACCCTACAATGACCCTATCGCCGATGATAATTGTAGGAAAGGACAGTTTTGGGTTTAATTTTTTAATATCTTCAAGGATTTTTTTCCTCTGGTCCCGGTCAAGTAAATCCACATCCACACAGTCAAAATTCACTGAAAATTGTTCTAAAAGCTTCTTTGTGGATTTGCAATGGCCGCAGGTGCTGAGCGTAAATATTTGGACATTCGGATCGGTCATGTTCAACATATCCTTTCGTGAATGTAAGTATAATTTGAGTTACGATAACTTTATCTCAACGATGACTAACCAACGCCATATCCTACTGGCACTGCTAAATCACCTCTCAAGATTCGTGCCAAAATCAACACGCTGAAGCACTATACCATCCTCCGGCAGATATTTAAACAGTTTTGGTCAAAATCTCCTATTATGCCCTTAAAATTACATATGTTCTTAAACAATGTGCTTTATGATAAAAGATATTCATTAAACTGCTGGTAACGCATTCTCTGTTATCGCATGATACAGAACTGTATCTAATGTATCATTGTAACGTTGCTTATTTTTGGAAACAGAATTAATTTAACTTGACTCCTGTTAAAAAAGTTACATCTTTTAATCATATAACTACATCCATACAACTGATTGCGGCATACCTAATTTACACTGAATTATAATTAATTCAAATAAGATAGGTTGAATGGAAACCAGTATAATGCACCAGCCTTGAATATGAAATAAGCTCCATTAAGCTTGCTTTACTGATTCAGGATAGGTGGCACAATGTGGCATAAACCTTGCTAATGATTAGCAAATGGATTATGAGAGTATACGTCTTTTAGAGCAAAACTTTTTAAAATGAGGAAGGAACTGAATGATGCAGTTAAATCAAATAAAGAGCGATCAGAATCTTCTCAATTCAATAGACTGGGATATGACTCCGGAAGAGGCAGTGCGGCTTTATCTCGAATGGGGAAATAACTGGGCTCGCGGTAACTATGTCATCAGGTCTAAAAATGATGTAGCTTACTATTTTGTCGTAAATACATGGGGAGAAAATCCAACGGTCTATCTTATCCGTAGAAATTCAGATGGCGCAGATGAGCTGGCCGAAATTACAATGCCTGAAGAGTTGAAAAAACGTTTTCTGGATTCAATCGGCCATAATAAGGGTGTGTATTCCATAGAAGGAGAAGTAAAAGACTGGTTGAAAAAGGAGCTTTGTGACGCATAATCAATAACCTCTTAACATAAAGGGAGATAAAATATGGAAGAAGAAATCAAGAAACCTAACAAGGAAATCGCTGCAAAGGATCTTACAACTTGTGAAGCAACTGCTCAAATGCTGGATAAAGCCCGCAGGGATGGTGTTGAGATCGCTCCTCATCGCGCTGCGAATATGAAACCATGCCCCATAGGGGCTGATTCCGCATGCTGCAAACATTGTTTTATGGGGCCCTGTCGATTAAATTCAAAGGATCCATACGGCAAGGTAGGCATTTGCGGCGCTACCATTGATACGATCATGGCTCGTAATTTTGGACGGATGGTGGCCGCAGGAACAGCCGCACACACCGATCATGGCATGGGGATGCTCGATCTTTTCCGCGAGGTGGTGAAAGGAAACATCCGCGATTATAAAATCAAAGATACTGAAAAATTACAAAGCGTGGCAAAATCGATTGGTATTGAAGTGGAAGGAAGAACCATTGAAGAGATCGCGATGGATCTTTATAAAGAACTTGAAAGAACCTATACGCAGGTTGACGGTGAAATCCCCTTTACCAAACGCGTGCCGGAAAAGACCCTGGAAACCTGGCGGAAACATGGCATTGTTCCCAGAGGGGCCATGCGTGAGATTATGGAGATGATGCACCGAACCGCTATGGGTGTTGATCAGCATTACGAGAATATCACCAAACAGGCGAGCCGAACGGCTTTGGCAGATGGATGGGGCGGCTCCATGGTGTCCACGGAAATATCGGATATTCTGTTCGGTACGCCCTCGCCTGTGGCAGTAGAAGTAAATATGGGTGTATTGAAGGAAAATGAAGTAAACATCATTATTCATGGTCATGAGCCCAACCTGTTTGAATCCATGCTGGCATCAGTGAACGATCCCATGTTTGTCCAGGCTGCCAAAGATGCGGGTGCGGCAGGTATCAATTTGGTAGGGATGTGCTGTTCAGGGTTGGAAATGATGTCCCGGCATGGAATTCCACATGCAGGGAATTTTTCATCTACAGAGGCAATCCTTGTTACCGGTGCGGTGGACGCGATGGCTGTTGATATTCAGTGCATTCAGCAGGGGCTTTCAAAGGTTGCGGACTGTTATGACACGCCTTTTATTACAACCAATCCAAGATGTAAAATTGAAGGCGCCCTGCATGTTGAATTCAACGAACATGACCCGAAATCCTGTACAGATGAGATTGTGATAAAAGCCATATCCCGATTTAAAAACCGCACCATGCCGATTGAGATACCAAAGATCGTCAATACAGGTGTTCATGGTTTTTCGCATGAATATATCAACTATATGCTGGGCGGCAGTTTTCGGGCAAGCTATACGCCGCTCAATGACAATATCATCAATGGAAGGATCCGCGGTGTTGCAGGAGTTGTTGGATGTACAAACCCGAGGGTCAAGCAGGACTATGTGCATGTTGAACTGGTACGTGAGCTGATCAGAAACGATGTTCTGGTCATTCAAACCGGCTGTTCCCAAATAGCACTGGCCAAGGCCGGACTGACAGCTCCGGAAGCAGCGGTGCTGGCAGGGCCTGGCTTGAGAGAAGTTTGCGAGACAGTAGGCATGCCGCCGGTACTCGGTATGGGCGCTTGTGTTGATAACAGCCGTATTCTTATAGCCGCTGCCGCAATGGTTAGAGAGGGCGGCTTGGGAGAAAGCATTGCTGATCTTCCAGTGGCAGGGGCTGCACCTGAGTTTATGAGTGAAAAGGCGATTGCCATTGGGCATTACTTTGTTGCATCCGGTGTTTTTACGGTATTTGGCGTAACCTTTCCTATTGTTAAGGAAACAAAATTTCATAAACTTCTGTTTGAAGGGCTGGAGCAGCAGGGACTTGGGAAATGGGGATTCACACCTGATCCGCATGAGATGGCGAAAATGATGATTGCACATATCGATAAAAAGAGGAAGGCGCTCGGTATTGATAAAGCCAGGGATCGTATTCTGGTGGATATGGCTACCCGAAGAGAACTCGACGCGGCATAAGAGATGCGTGTGTAGTACACAATGACAGTAGGGGCACGATGCATCGTGCCCCTACCTTATTTGGCCGCCCCTTTTGTTTTTCTGGGATATGTGAACATCCGACCAATAGAGGGCTTATGAAAGAATTTGAAGAGATGAAAAAAATCCGGAAAGCGGCAGGTTATGCGCCGCGGACGCGGCATGTGGGGCCGGATGGATGGGCTAAATATACAAACCGCCTGTTTTTGGAATCGAGTCCTTATCTGCTGCAGCACGCTCATAATCCTGTGGACTGGTATCCGTGGGGTGATGAAGCGTTTGCAGAAGCTAAAAGGCTCAACCGGCCCGTCTTTGTCAGCATAGGATATTCAACGTGCCACTGGTGCCATGTGATGGAGGAAGAATCCTTTGAGGACGAGGAAATTGCCGCATATCTGAACGCAAATTATATATCCATCAAAGTAGATCGGGAAGAACGGCCGGATATAGATACTGTTTATATGAGCTCAGTTCAGGCAATTACCGGCAGCGGGGGATGGCCGT
>JAABPS010000476.1 GCA_011391835.1 Desulfobacteraceae bacterium | reverse complement strand
TCAAGCAGTGAACGGCTGACCATGGATCACATTTTACCCAAGTCACGAGGTGGAAAGACCTCGTTTGAAAATTGTGTTGCCGCATGTAAAAAATGCAACAATAAAAAGGGAGGCAACACCCCCAGAGAAATAAACATGTACCCAAAGGCAAAAGCATATCAGCCCACCATCTCAGAATTTTTACATCTGAAAATTAAAAACCTCGGTATTAATAATTTTCTGAAAGATATTGGCATTTATCAATAATATTTTTAGATGATGCCTGCTTTTTCAATTTAACAATATTTTAAAGGCATTTTGTACAGGAGTTATTTATGAAAATAGTTGTCGCGGGAACGGGATATGTTGGATGTGTGCATGCTGCGGTCTGCTCGGAATATGGGCATGAAGTCTATGCGTATGACAACGATACAAATAAGATAAAGGCTTTTTCCAGCGGAAAAACGGAAGCCATCGAAAAATACGTAAATGAACCGGGCCTGGTCAATATTGTCAGGGAGACGCTGGGCAAATCGCTGTTCTTTTCTTCTGACCTTCAATCCATCATGGAAGGAGTGGATGTGGTCTTTATGTGCCTTCCCACGCCGCCTAACCTGAACGGATCCACCAATCTCACGTTCTACGATGCCGCCGCAGAAGATATTGCCCAGTCCCTGGCAAAAAGAAAAGATAAGCGCAGAACAGTGCTTGTAAACAAAAGCACTGTCCCCATCGGAACAGTGCGACACCTGGAAAAAATCATGCAAACCCATAAAGTGGCAAATTTCGGAGTAGCCTCCAATCCGGAATTTCTGGCAGAAGGTACAGCTGTCCTGCAGGCCCGAAGGCCTGACCGGGTGGTGGTGGGATGCGACAACGAAGAGGATTTTAAAATACTTCGGCGCGTGTATTCCCAGTTTGTTAACCATGTTCGTATCAAATATATTGAAACCACGCCCGAAACTGCTGAGGCAATCAAATACGTTGCCAATACCATGCTTCTGACCTATATCTCCTTCTGGAATGGCGTGGGTGCGAAAATTGGAGAAAAAATACCCAATGTCAAAATTGATGATCTGAGAATGGGCGTCACAGCAGATGAACGTATCAGCACATGGGGATCTTTTGTCAGTAATGGTGCGGGCGGGAGCTGTTTTGGAAAGGATATTGCTTCCCTCATTTATCAGTTACGCAAAGTCAATGTGAGCACCAAGATGCTGGAAGCATCCTACGAGGTCAATGAATTTCAAAAAGTCTATCTGATTGACAGGGCCATTACTGAAGCCAATTTCCAGTTCAACAATAAAACCGTTGCCGTACTGGGCCTTGCGTTTAAAAAACATACCAACGATATGAGGGATGCCTCATCCATCAAGGTAATAGAATCCCTCCTCGGCAAAGGCGTCACACGAATTAACGCCTACGATCCGTTAGCCAATGAAGCCGCCAAGGTACAATTTGATCCGTCTAAAAATATACTGTTTGAAAAAATTCATTATTGTGAATCTGCAAAGGAAGCGATTAAAGGAACCCAGGCGCTGTTTATTTCATCCGACTGTGAAGAGTTTCGGGGCTTCTCACGAACTGTCGAAGATACCGTAAAACCACCCTATCTGGTAATGGATGGCAGGCGCATGATCCCGGATTTTGAAGAAATGGCCGCAAAAGGATACAGTTATCTGGCCGTAGGATCGATGATGATACAACCGCATTAAATGGCAACCATGCGGTTATCCTCTCAAACCATATGAGGAAATTTTAATGAAAGGAATTATCCTGGCCGGCGGCGAAGCCACCCGGCTTTATCCCATTACCCGGTCCGTCAGCAAGCAGCTTCTCCCTGTGTACGACAAGCCCATGATTTACTACCCGCTTTCTGTGCTGATGCTGGCAGGTATTCGTGACATCCTGATCATCTCTACGCCGGATCACCTGCATCTTTTTGAAAATCTGTTTGGCACCGGATCCGGTCTGGGCCTTTCCTTTTCCTATGAAGTTCAACCCAGACCCGAAGGCCTGGCTCAGGCCTTTCTCATCGGAAAATCGTTTATCGGAAAAGATTCTGTTTGTCTGATTCTGGGCGACAACATATTCTATGGCCACAATCTCTCCGAAATCCTGCAGGAATCCGTCAAGATAACCAGCGGTGGAATGATCTTTGGATATCCGGTAAAAGATCCTCAACGCTATGGAGTGGTTGATCTTGATAAAAGCGGAAATGTTGTCGGTATCGAAGAAAAACCAAGCAATCCAAAATCCCATTACGCTGTCCCCGGCCTGTACCTTTATGACAATAGTGTCATCGAAATCGCTTCAAAGCTCAAGCCGTCGGCTCGCGGTGAGCTGGAAATCACAGATATCAACATGGAATATCTTCGCAGAGGCAGGCTTCATGTCCGGCTCCTTGGCAGAGGCTTTGCCTGGTTAGATACCGGCACCTATGAATCCCTCCAGCAGGCTGCAAGTTATGTACGGACGATTCAGGAACGCCAGGGACTCAAAATCGCCTGTGTGGAAGAAATAGCCTATCGTCTTGGCTATATAAACACCAATGATCTTAAAAAACTGGCATCCGGCCTGGACAAAAACGAGT
>JAABPS010000475.1 GCA_011391835.1 Desulfobacteraceae bacterium | reverse complement strand
AACCATCAAGCATGATATCGTTCTATTAAGTAAAAGGAGGTTGGAGAAGTTTTATCCAGCCAACCTCCTTTAGGATATTACCCTAATCAAATAAGATGTTACTTGTTCATCGGTATATATTTTGTTGGCGTCCAGTCGGTTAATATTTTGCCTTTGCCGTCCTTTTCACACTGATACAAAAAGATTTCCTGCTGTCCAATTCGGCACAGCGGATCCTTGGGGTCAAAGGGTTTATAGCTGACGCGGCCCATGATACCCTGGAAATTTTGGATTCGCTCCAGCTCGGAAACAAGCTTTTCGCGCGTTAGATTCCTGCCGCTTCGCTTTACCGCTTCCACAAAAGGTTCGATAAATGCTATGCCGGCTGCAAAGGTCAGGCCCCATCTCTCCTCTTTAGCTGCAAATTTTTCAAATGCATCTTTTTTATATTTCTGCATGAGCTTGTCGGAGGGGTTGCCGGAGTCTTCCACATTGCCTATTCCCACCTGTTTGGGATGCAGCATGCCGAATCCTGCCGCAATGGTTCCGGCGAAGGCACCCTTGGTGATGGCCATCATCAGGGGAAAATCGGCGCAGGTGGTTGTCGTCATCCATTGGGGCTCAAATTGCATGGCTTTGCCGGTGCCGATCATACGCGCCAAATGTCCGGGAGTAACGAACAACAAAACCGCTTCGGCTTCTGCCTTGCGCATTTCCATGATATGCGGCTTCATGTCAGTATCTGCCAGGTTGACCGGAACCTCCGCCACCAGTTTCATGCCTGATTTGGCCAGCTCCGCCTGTGCTCCTTCCACCCCCTGCTTGCCGTAGTCATCATTCATATAGGCAATAGCGATTTTTTTAAAACCCAGTTTGTTGACGGCATAGTTGGACAGCAGCTGGGCGTCGCCTAAGTAAAGGGGATACGTATTGAAGAGATATTTATTTGGCGGTTCAATCCAGTGACGGGATCCTGCCGAAGGGCCGATCCAGGGTATTTTCTTTTCCATGAGATAATCTTTGACGGCCAGTCCGCAGGCGGTACCAACACCGGAAACCCATGCAAACATGCCGGTTTCTTCCTGAAGTTGTTTGACGCCTGCCATTGTCTTTGCCGGGTTGTAAGCATCGTCAAAATAATGAAGGATGAGTTTCCTGCCATGAATTCCGCCTTCCGCATTTATCATTTTAAAGTAGGCATCGGTTCCTCTTGCAACAGCACCCCATGCAGCCGCTGGACCGGTCTGTGGCCCCCATTGGCCGACATGGATCTCGGTGTCTGTGACACCTTCTTCTGCTGCTGCGCTGAAGGCAAGACCGAATATCATGACCGTCATAACAGCCAAAACATACAAAAGATGCTTTTTCATGCTTTTTCTCCTTTTTCGGTTAGTGTTTTGTATTCAGTGTTTTGTTTTTGGTGTTTGGAATATTGCGTTGCTATCGACACAAAACACGAAACACCAGCTACCAAACACGAGTTGTTACACCTTTTTGACATAATGTTTTGCAAACAGACCGCTTGGCTTGATGCAGAGCACCAGAACAATGACCGCAAAAGCCACGACAGACTTAAACTCGATGGAGACATACCCGCCGAAAAGATGCTCAATAATACCAAGAATATAGGCACCGAACACAGCGCCCGGTAAAGAGGTCATTCCACCCACCACGGCTCCGGCAAATCCTTTGAGCATGGGATCCCACATCATATACGGCTCTACAATTACCGGCGCAATGAGGAGACCGGATACGCAACCTACCATGGATGAAATTCCCCAGGTGATCATTCGCACCCGATGAGTTTTGATCCCCATTAATGCGGCGGCGTTTTCATTCTGCTGGGTTGCCTTTATGGCAACGCCTATTTTTGAATATCGAAAAAAAAGAAATAGAGTCAACATGATGACCAACGCCACGATAAGGGTCAACATATCCAGCGTACTGATAAAAATGTCTCCGATGATAATGCTGTCATAAGTGGATATGGGGAACGGCATGGCGTGCTGCTCCGCGCCGAACTTCCAGGAAACAAATCCCAAAAGAAGCATCTCCAGTCCTATGGTGATGATAATGAGACCTAAAACATTCGGTTCTTTAGCGCGCCGCAGAAAAGCGAACTCAAGAAAACAGCCCAGCAGAAGGGCAAACAAAAGTGTGACAGGAAACACGACATAAAAGGGAAGGCCATAGGATGACAACAGCATATATGCCACAAAGACAGGCAGGAGCGCCATTTCTCCCTGGACAAAATTGGGGACCTCTGATGCCTTGTAGATCAACACCATCCCGAGTCCCATAAGGGCGTAAGAGCTGCCCACTGCAATTCCGCTGAGCACCATCTGTAGAAAGTCAATCATCCGTTCACCGTAATTAAGTCAATCACGAAAAGATCCTTTGTCTAATACAGCGTATACCTGCTTTCATATTTTGATGCTC
>JAABPS010000474.1 GCA_011391835.1 Desulfobacteraceae bacterium | reverse complement strand
AGGTTCCGGGGGCTATCAAAATAAGTAGTGGCAGCAATATTACCTATCAGAATCCAGATAGAATAGACCTGGCTGTCAATTTTAATACCCCAGAAAAATTAATAGATACACTGGTCAATCGATGGAAAGACCAGGCGGGCCAGTTGGAAGCCATCGGGATTGATCCTGTTTTAATAAAGCAGCAGTCGTTGATTACACCCAGTTGCGGCATGGGGTCATTACCATTTGATCTTGCAGAAAAAGTACTTAAATTGACAAAAGGTGTTTCAGAAGTGCTGAGAAACGGATAATGGGTTTAAACGCTATTTATTTTTAGCCATCGGCACTATGTATCTGAGCGTACGGACATATATGCTTAGATTTTTTGCAGTTAAACATTTTAATCATACATGAGGTATTCAATGAATAAGGAAAGTAAAAAAGGAAATTTTAAAGGAGCCACACGATATATTTTAGATGATGAACTCGCCAAGATAGTGAACATTTCAATGGCGCTTGAAATGCCGCTTCTGCTCAAAGGGGAACCGGGTACAGGAAAGACCATGCTGGCGCATGCGATTGCGGAAAGCCTGAAAATGCCCCTGATTGTGCTCAATGTCAAATCGAGCATGAAGCTTGTGGATGCGCTGTATCAGTACGATACCCTTACACGACTAAACGACAGCCGGTTCGGGGATTCCAAGCGGGATGTAAGCAATATCGAAGAATATATTAAAATGGGAAAAATCGGGCAGTCATTTACTGCGGACAAACGAACGGTTCTCTTAATTGATGAAATTGACAAGGCGGATACTGACTTTCAAGATGATATGCTCGATGTACTGGATCAAATGGAATTTGATATTATTGAAATTGACAAGACGATTTCGGCCAAAAACCGGCCGGTCATCGTTATTACCTCAAATGCCAAAAAAGATCTGTCCGATCCATTTCTGGGCAGGTGTAATTTCCATCACATTGCATTTCCGGATCCAAAGATGATGCGAAAGATCGTCAAGGTTCACTTCCCGGATATTGATACAACGCTGATGGAACATGCAGTAACAACATTTTACAAACTCCGTGAGCTTGACACGGTAGAGAAGAAACCTGCCACCCGGGAACTGATCAACTGGATACGGGCGCTCCAGGCGGATGATGATTTCAGGCCGAAGAATCTGGAAAAAGGAGAAGTGCCGTTTTTAGGTGTTTTGTTCAAGAAAAGCCAGGATTATCAGATGGCTTCTCACGCTGTGAACAGACGTGTGATGTAATACAGTTAAGAGAGTTGCTTCGGATTTTTTAATGGATCGTATCATTCATCAGAAAGATGAGTTCATGCTAACCTATGTTTGTTGATTTCTTTTATAAACTGAAGGATACTGGAATACCGGTCAGCCCTACATCCTTTTTGACTCTTCATAAAGCTCTTCGCACAGGTCTTGTCGGCTCGTTAAATGATTTTTACACTTCCTCCAGAGCGATTCTGGTAAAAAGTGAGCGATATTTCGATCTGTATGATCAGATCTTCGCTCATTATTTTCATGGAGTAGAACTGCCGGACTACGAGGGATTTGAACTTGACGAGATGGCCCGAATGCTTCTGGATTCATGGCTCAAGGACCCCAAGGCCATAGAAGATGCCTTGAATATTGACGCATCCGAGCTCCAGAATCTCACGCCGGAGGAATTGATCGCGTATTTTAAGAAGCGGCTGGAGGAGCAGGATAAACAGCATGACGGAGGGAATAAATGGATCGGCACCGGCGGAACGTCGCCGGTTGGCCATTCAGGGCACCATCCCGGCGGGATGAGGGTGGGAGGCATTTCACGAAATAAATCCGCTGTCAAGATCGCCATGGACAGAAGGTACAGGGACTATTCCCAGCAGGGGCCCCTCAGGCAGGCGCTGATAGGCGAAGCGTTAAAACGACTTCGCCACATGATCCCAGCGGGTCCAAAAGACAAAGTAAATATTGACGATACAATACACCAGACCCTGAAGAATGGCGGTGAAATTGAGATTGTTTTTGACCGGGATGTAAGAGACCGGCTCAAGGTTATCCTTGCCATTGATAACGGCGGCTGGTCCATGGATCCCTATATTCAGGTTGTTCAAACCCTGTTTGATTATGCCAGATCCCAATTCAAAGATCTGAAGACCTATTTTTTTCATAACACCATTTACGATACGCTGTGGGAAGATGCTTCGCGGTATAAAAAGCCTTTAAGGATTGATGAACTTGTCAGCAAAGATCCGGAGACACGATTCATTCTGATAGGAGATGCCAGCATGGCGCCCTATGAGCTCATGGCAACAGACGGATCGATTTATTTCCATGAGAGGAGCGGGAAGCCGAGCATCGAGCGCTTAATGCAACTGGCGGATACGTTTCGGCACAGTGTATGGCTAAACCCCATCTTTGAACACCGGTGGCAATATACCCGGACTATTATGACTATCAAAGAAATTTTTCCCATGTTCGAATTGTCGCTTGACGGCCTGGAAGGGGCAGTAAGCCATTTGATGGCCAAATAGAACAGCCGCAGGATGAATTAATAAAAAAGGGCCTTGTATCCTTCCATATAGATAT
>JAABPS010000473.1 GCA_011391835.1 Desulfobacteraceae bacterium | reverse complement strand
TTACGTCGGCGCCCTCATCGGTTATGCTGATGGAGAGTACACTTCCGACACCTCGGCAGAAATCGATCACGAACCGAGCGGTGAACTCCTGGGCGTTCAAATGGGTTGGAGCAGCTCTTCCGGACCCATGATCTTCGGAATTGATGGCGATATTGCCTATTCCTCCATTGAAGGAGAAGACACTATCACATTGATGGGCTTCAGGAGCGATGTGACCCACGACATAAACTACCTTGGCACTCTACGCGCCCGTTTGGGATTAATGGCAGGCCCGGTTCTGATTTACGGTACGGCAGGATTGGCGATGGCGGATCTCGATAATAAGATAGTCGTATCGTACAATGGCCAGCATATCGGCAGCGATGAAGAAAAATCCTGGCACACCGGCTGGACAGCTGGAGCGGGATTGGAGTTTCCGATTACACCAAACCTATCTTTAGGGGCTGAATATCTATATATTGACATGGGCAAGGAAAAGGTAACTATGAATATAGGTGGCTATCCAATGACAGATAAGGGTGACCTGAACCTGGACACCTTCCGGTTTGGCATTAAATACCGCTTTTAAACACCCTCCGTTCTTTCACTCCCCGCCCATTGAAGCGGGGAGTGTTTTCCCTAACTACATCCGGTGCGTTCTTAGCGATCTCAAAGAAAATCGATTGGCCAAGACAAATTACTTGTGGTGGCATCGGAAGGAAAAATAAGATCATCCACGTCAAATACCCCTCTTTGTCCCGGAGAAAAAGGCGGCGGCATTATGATAATCTTTGCAATGCCCAATTCATTCATCTTGGCCAGGGCTCTGCTGACAGCTCCTGAATAGTCCGGACTGAAACCAGACCCGCCCTGCCAGCCGGAAAGATGGTTATGCGCGTCAATGTAAGCGATTTCAGTTTCATGAGCAGATTTCACAGATGAATCCGCCAATTGCGGCCTAGCATGCGGGCCTTTGGTAGTCTCTCGCATCCCGTGAAGAAAAAGAACGTAAAAATGATGAGAATACACCTGATTTGTCGATTCACAAGGCCTCCTTTTTCTCCAAAACCGGGTTATTCTCCGTCATATAATCTGCCGTATTTTCATGATTTGCGCAATAAAAGTCCTCGTATAATTTTCCCCGGGAAAGTCTCAACCGCCTTCAGCGCTCCTTCGGGGCAGACCTCGATGCAGCAGTAACACCTGATGCATCTGTCGTAATCAAAAGATACCTTCTTTTTATCGTGTGAAATTGCTTTTGCGGGGCAGTATTTCCAGCATTCCCCGCACAGCTTGCATAAATCTTTATCAACTGCCGGTCTTTGAACAAGATGCCTCCTAAGTATCCTGTGCACTGGCTTCGGCCCGAATGTCAGCGAATCCTGGATCGGAAAGGCAAAATTATTGATGACTTCATAATCGCCGGAGACATCAACATCATAACCGGTTAATCCGAGCTCTCTTGCAGTCTTGTTTGTGGGAAGCCTCTCCGGATCAGCTCCCAGCATTTTGCAGATCGCAACATCAACGGCAAAAGCGCTGCTTCCCCCTGCAAGCACGCCGAGCCTGCGCGGTGTACCGCCCTTGCCCGGTCCCTGCCCTTCCATGCCAAGTATCCCGTCAACAATAGTCATTTGAGGGCTGACCGCCCTGTGAATGCAGACAAGGAGCCTTGCAAACATCTCCCTGTCTATCCCGCTTCTTAAATGCCACTCCGGTTTTTTGAAACCGACTATGCACCCGAAGAGGTTTTTAACTCCGAGGGTGAGAAACATCTGGGCATGGGTTTTGAGTTTCGCGATATTAATGACAGCATCCGCCTCAAGGGCATCCTTTGCCATCTCGATAAATCCGAAGGGTTCTCCGATATCCACTTTAACCGATGTCTTGAATTCCTTAAATTCGACATCGAGCCCGCCAAAGGCTTTCCTGTACCCGCCGTCTTTCAATATTTTACCAAACAGGCCCACGGCAGGGCTGTCCGATATCGTAACTGTCCCACCATTCTCAAGCGCGTATTCCGCCACCGCTTTTACAACCAGGGGATGAGTGATAACCGCAGTTTCAGGCTTTGCCGGGAGAAGCAGGTTCGGTTTTATAAGAACTCTGGTTCCTTTTCTGATTGAAACCATGCCGGCTGAATTTATCATCTCAAAGACACGAGGCTTTAAAACGTTGTAATCATATTCCGCTTTTCTGAAAAAAACTTTATCCACATCTACTCCCTTAATAATTCCTTGCTTGCGAAAATTGATATTCAAATATATTATGGCATCGTAAAAAACAAGTGGAACGGGATAGATAATTTTTTTATAGAGGAAACTGTTAACCGTCATGGAACAAGCAGAAAAGATCAAAACACCGAGGCGGGGGTACGTCTATGTAATCATAGCCGCCCTGCTCTGGGCCATATCCGGCTCATCTTCAAAGTTTTTATTCAATTCGGGAGTAACGCCTTTTCAGCTTGTGCAGCTCCGCCTCACAATATCGGCCGTACTCCTTTTTATTATGCTTTTTATCTGGCGCCGAAACCTAATGCGGATAGAGAAGGAGGATTTTTTTTACTTCCTGTTCTTCGGCGCAGTTGTCATGGCAGCAGTA
>JAABPS010000472.1 GCA_011391835.1 Desulfobacteraceae bacterium | reverse complement strand
CCGGTGTGCGAATAAGCTGGCAAATTCATTCGCATCATTGGGACTGGGAAAGGATGATAAAATTGCGGTTCGCATGCATACACGGTGGGAATGGAATATTATTAACCAGGCGATTGCTAAAATCGGCGCCCGGCAAATTGCTGTAAACTGGAAGCTGACACCTCCGGAAGCGCGTTACATTGTAGAAGACAGCGGATCTGTTGCCGTTGTTTTTGATGATGAACCGGCTCACGATCTTCTTGAGCACTGGGCAAGTCTTCCGCTTAAAATGTTTTTGAGCGTAACTCCTGTTTCCTCGTCAAAATGTATGTATTTGAATGATCTGATTGAGAAGGGTGAATATAGCGAGCGTGTTGCGTTGGGCCCGACGCGTATGGTTTACTATACATCCGGTACCACCGGAAAACCCAAAGGAGCGCTTCTGTCCGATAAAACACTTGTGTCCAGAATAAAGGAAATTATGGAATATATTGAGGACATGAGCAGCAACACTCCCATATCGCCCAACCGTAAGGTGCTCATGGCCATGCCCATGCATCATGGGGCAGGCCCGCTTGCATCGGATAATTGCATGCGGGCTGGCGGCACGCTATATCTCATGGGAAAATATGACCCGGAAAAAGCGCTTCAGCTCATTCACGATCACCGGATTAATATCTGGCCGTGCGTGCCAACCATGCTAAACCGCGTGCAGGCTTTGGGAAAGGAACGTCTGGCCAAATACGATGTTTCGTCCATTGAGCTGATCAGCATTGGTGCTGCCGCAGTGCCATTTTCCTTAAAAAAATTTATTATTGATTATTTTGGACAGCATTGCCTTTATGAAAATTATGGTGTCACTGAAGTCGGAATGGTAACGCGGATTTCTCCGGAGGATCAGCTACGAAAACCCGGTTCAAGCGGCAAACCTTTCAAGAATATCATCATCAGTATCCGTGATGAACAGGGCAATGAATTGCCGCCCAATACGGCCGGGGAGATTTATGTAAAGTCGCCGTTGATGATTGACGGGTATATCGGCAAAGGGCCGCTGGACAAAGAATCCCTGTCCGATGACGGGTTTTTCAGAGTAGGAGATGTGGGATACTTAGATGATGAAGGGTATCTGTTCATCACAGACCGCATAAAGGACATGATCGTGGCCGGGGGTGTGAATATTTATCCAGCAGAGATAGAAGAGGTTCTTATTCAGCATCCCGATATCATTGATGTGGCAGTTATTGGCATTCCCCACGAGGATTTCGGAGAACAGGTTATGGCATTTTGTGAGATTGCTCCTGGAGTTCAACCCCACGAAAAGGATATCCTTGAGTTTTGCAAGGACAAACTTGCGAAATATAAATTGCCGCGAAAGTTTGAGTTTATGACTGAACTGCCGCGAAACCCAATGGGAAAAGTTCTTAAAACAGAACTTCGCAAGCCCTTTTGGGAAGGGCGGGAACGGCAAGTTTAAATCAAAATCCAAACCATAAAAGAATAAAATAAAAAGGAGTGATACATGAGCAGAGAAGTAGTTGTGATCGGAGGTGGATTGCACCGATACGGATCATTTCCCGAAGTATCCGTACCTGAACTTGGGAAGGAAGCCGTTCAAAACGCATTAAAAGATGCCAATATGAAATGGGAAAATATAGAAGAAGCCTATTGCGGTACCATGGGAAGATCCACGATGTTTGCCGGCCATCAAGTCACCGGCAGTATGGGACGAACCGGTCTGGCCATCACCAATGTTGAAAATGCGTCTGCGTCCGGTTCATCGGCATTCAGGGAAGCGTATCTGGCGATTACTTCAGGGTCATGCGATATTGCGCTTGCCTTTGGCGTGGATAAAATTTCGATTCCAGCTCACAAACTGCCAAAGCAGGAACCCCCCAAACCCAAAGAAGAAAAGCCAGAGAGCAAGCCAGCGCCAAAAGAAGAAAAGCCAAAGTCTGAGGAGAAGAAGGACGATAAATCAAAAAAATTTATGCCGGTATTTGCTTTTGCGGACATGGCAAAAAAACACATGGAAAAATACGGTACCACCAAGGATCAGCTGGCAATGGTTTCTGTGAAAAGCCATTATAATGCGAGCCTGAATCCGTATGCCCAGTTTCAAAAGGCTGTCTCTTTAGAAGACGTTCATCATGCGCGAATGGTGGCCGATCCGCTGACAGTCCTGCATTGCTGTCCCATGGGGGATGGCGCAGCAGCGGTTGTTCTGTGCGCCAAAGATGTGGCTAAAAAATATACGGACAAGACATGTCCCACCGTGGCGGCATCTATTCTTAGAAGCGTGCTGCCGGACGGAGACCCGACCTTCAGTCTTACCAAACATACTGCAACCCTGTTGTATGAAAAAACCGGAACAGGCCCCCAGGATCTGGATCTGATTGAACTGCATGATGCATTTACCATAGAAGAGATACTTTATCTGGAAGCGCTGGGTTTATGTCCGGAAGGGGAAGGCGGCCGGGTAGTAGAAAAGGGAATCACCGCATTAAACGGGAAACATCCCATTAACAGTAGCGGTGGACTTATTTCCATGGGGCATCCATTCGGGCCTACGGGTGTTGGTCAGATTGTCGAAATACTATTGCAGATG
>JAABPS010000471.1 GCA_011391835.1 Desulfobacteraceae bacterium | reverse complement strand
AGGTCTTTATTGAGCTCTTGTTCGGGTCCATTAAAACATAAATTGCTTAATGAAAAACCGAGGAATTGATCCGCCTGCTCAAATATCTCCTTAGCCTTGGGATAGGTCTGGTAAAAATCCATCCCCATACCAACATATTGAGAACCCTGCCCAGGATATAAAAAGACTAAATGATAACTCATAATTTCTTCCTTACAAATTATCGCATGAGTTCACTGATATCCCGCGTACGTTTCGGATGGTAGCCCGAAAGATCAAAAATATTTAGAATGCCTTTGTTTATTTGTACCTGGTTAAATACACACGATGCCTTGTTCAGGCTATCCGATGCTTCTACACTAATTCGTGTTGGAAAAGGCGGCAGCCCGGGCGTTGACAGGTAGTCTTCATAATAAATGACCCTCTGGTCTTGCACCCATTTTTGAACAAATCCTGTTTTCCGATCCAGGTGAAATACTCCCTGCGTCAATGGCAGAATGACCGAATATTTTTCAACTGTTAAATCCGCCTGTTCCGGAGCAGCGATAAGAGATAAGTCAGGGAACAGACTTGTAAAAATTTCCTGCCAGGCATTGCCCTTTTCTTTTTCAATTCGGCCGCTATATAGCGTCTGGCGCGAAGGAATATAGATCTGAACCGTATCATTTTTCTGGACAAGATCAAACATAATCCTGCCAAAGGCGCTCATGCTCTTTATGCGTACCTGGGGACCTTTTTTGCTCCTGGCATAAAACAAAACACCCTGCATATTGGAGGGCTGGCCTTTTGGCGGCGGATCAAGCAGTATCGAAAACCCGGCTGTAAAATCAACCAGCCGCTGCTGGTCAACCCGAAGCTGATCAAGAATTTCCTGTGGCGTTTTATCTGCCCAATTAATCGCTTGAACCTCAGAGGGTTTAACTGTTGAACGCTTCGCACAGGAGAAGAGCAAAAACCCGAGCAAGCACATTGTCAGAATGAAAAAGCAAATATATTTTTTATCTGGAATCATTTTTGACAGACCTTTAGCTTCTCAGGAACTTCCTGATAGTTTTTCTGTACCCATTCTTTGTTACGCGCTTCATACCAGGCATAGCGCATAATCAGCCTGTACGCCATTCGGATGAACGGATTGAACGAGAAGATCATTTTTAAAAAAATAAGGGGCCGTGTGTAATATTTTCGGAGATATTTTTTTTGCAATGCCAAAATCTGGCCGCGGCTGTAAGCGTTATTTGGCATAATGGGGTGCATGAAATCGTAAAGAGAAAAATCGGTTTCTTCAATGCGCCCCTGGCTCATCGCTGCATCAAAATACCGGGTTCCTGGAAGCGGTGTTGTGATACATAACACGAGAAAATCGCCTCTCTCAGTTACAAAATCATATATATTGCTCAGGGTTTCCTCCGTATCATCTACGTCCCCGAACATGACATTGGTCATAACCATTATTCCTTTTGACTTGAGAAGTCCGGCAGCTTCTCGAATTTGTTCAATGGTCTGTTTTTTCGAATAATGTTTCAGTGTTTCGGGTGAAATGGACTCAACCCCCAGCATGACTTCATAAAGCCCCAGACGTTTGTAATCATCTATCAAGTCCCGGTCTCTGAGAATGTCTTTTACTCTGGATTGAAACCAGAAATCGCATTTCAGCCCGGAGCGTCCCAGACTTTCTAAAAATGCTTCATTTCGTTTTCTGTCCTGATTAAATGAATTTTCATTAAACACAAAAAGCGATTTATGATATTTTTTGTTGAGCATTTTCATCTCTTCAACAACCATCGGACCGCTTCGACCGCGCCAGTTCGCATTCCACAGGATCGATTCAGAACAGTATGAACATTTATCTGAGCATCCGCGGCTGGTGGACAGGCCAATCGCTCGGCTGCCCATGCCGTGCATATTATACACGAAATGATCAAGTTGTATTTTATGGTATGCAGGAAAAGGAAGCGTATCAAGATCTGCAATCAATGGCCGGGTGGGAGAAAATCGATATGTGTTTTCTTTCCGGTACGCAAGCCCTGGAATATTTTCAAGTGTATCTAACTGGTTTGCCTCAGCATACCTGATAATCTCTATGAAAGTATTCTCTCCTTCGCCTAAAACAATACAATCTATTTCAGGTATCTCAGACAGGATACGTTTGGCATTGATGGTGAAGTGACCGCCTCCCCCGATGATAAGGGCGTCAGGCAGCACGCTGCGTACCAGGCGTGAAGCGTACACAGCGTCAAAATGAAATGTCGCCGCAGAGCATGTAATTCCCACAATATCGTATTTCTTTTGCTTCAACAGGTTTTCAAGATCTGTCCAGGGCTGATCGAAGGTGGTTGCATCCACAAGATTTACATCAAATCCATTGGCTTCAATATAAGCAGCCAGCGCCATGAGGCCGGGAGAAGGCATCCACATGCGAAGCGCACCGAAAACCTTGTGAGGTGGATCAAGTAAAAGAATTTTAAGCGGCATAATAATTCCAGTAATCAAAAAAATGATACCACTGATTCGGATATTGTGCTACGGCTTTTTCAAATACAGAGGCAATTTCCTGTGTTTTTTCAGCCAACAACTGCGGAGCAGTTTTTCCGGAACTTCGTTTCACATAGATCAGCGGTTCCATCCA
>JAABPS010000470.1 GCA_011391835.1 Desulfobacteraceae bacterium | reverse complement strand
AGGGCTGATCGTTTCTATTAACCGGTATGGCAGCGGCGAGGCAAAGCTTCAGATTGGCCCCAGAGTTTTTAAAAGAAAGGACGGCAATGAACGGCAAGGCAAGGCAGGCCGGCTCACGATTGAAGATGTTATGTGGTTTTATACTATTATTGATGATGTGAAAGATGAGCTGACGCGCCTGGTAAATCCTGAGTAGTAAAAATGAATGACGTCAAAACGCTTGTTGAGACTCTTCAGAAGTATAATGATGCCTACCGAAGCGGTACGCCTCTGGTAAGCGACCATGAATATGACAGTCTCGTCGAAGAACTTCGCCAAGCAGATCCAACCCATCCATTTCTGTATTCTGTGGAACCGGAGAAATTTAAAAAAAAGAAAGAAGTCAGACATCCGGTTCCCATGCTTTCCACTGAAAAGTCCTATGGCAAAGACGATCTCAAACGATTTGTGGCACGGGTGATAAAAGCTGCAAAAGAGATCGGAATTCGTGACGTGAAATTTAGAGTGACCCCCAAGCTGGATGGTCTGGCAGGGCGTGATGATGGTTCTGTATTTGCTACACGAGGAAACGGAGAAATCGGATATGAGATAAACAGCGCCTTTGATAAAGGGGTTATCCCTGTGGGCGGCAGGGGCCTGGGGGTTGGAGAAATCGTTATTCTTAAATCATATTTTCAGGAGCATCTGGCAGATGCGTTTGAACATCCAAGGAATATGGTGGTTGGCATTGTTGCTTCCGACACGCTAAATGATTTCGCAAAAAAGGCACTGCAGGATGAAGCAGTTCTTTTTGTTCCCTATACAAAACTTCCATCGTGGGAGGGAAGTGCGGATGAATTGCTGGAGCATACAGATGAAATTATTGATTCTGTCCGCTTGGAAGCAGATTATCCCATGGATGGCGCGGTGGCAGAGGTTGTGGATGATTCAATAAAAAATTTCATGGGCGCCACGGCTCACCACTACCGATGGCAGATAGCGATTAAAACCAGGGGAGAAACAGCGCGTACACGGGTGAAGGGTATCGTGTGGCAGGTGGGAAGAACCGGCAATGTTACGCCGGTGCTTGAAGTTGATCCAGTGCCGCTTTCGGGCGCAACCATTCGAAGGGTTACGGCGCATCACGCCGGTATGATTCGAGATAAGAATATCGGCGAAAACAGTGAAATAGAAATTATACGAAGCGGAGAAGTGATCCCAAAACTTGAACGGGTCATTCGCTCGTCTCAGCAATTCAGTATTCCAGAGAAATGCCCTGCATGTAATACGAAACTGGAGTGGAGTAATGATTTTCTGAAGTGTGTCAATCCATCCTGTCAGGCGCAGGTGGAACAAAAAATAAGCCACTGGTTTAAAACACTGGGAACTGCGGACTGGTTTGGAATAAAAACAATCCAGAAATTGGTAAGCAACGGGTATGACAGTCTTGAAAAAATATACAGGATGAAAAAAGAAGAATTTATCAATATTGGATTTGGCCCTATCCAGGCAAAAAATCTGGTTGATGCCATAGAAATAAGCCGCAGCAAGCCTGTTGAAGATTGGCGTTTTCTTGCTGCTTTTGGCATACAATCTCTGGGAACAGGGGATAGCCGCAAATTGCTTTCGTACATGACGCTTGAGGAAATCATCCATGCAGCGCCGATGGATATCGAAAAGATACATGGATTCGGGCATATTACCAGCCAGTCCATTGCAGAAGGAATGAAAAAAAAGAGAGCTTTAATCGAGTATATGATGGCGATGGGATTTAATATTGAACGAACAGCAATTGTGAATACATCGCAAATCCCTGATAATCCGATACTCGGAAAAAAAATTGTGTTTACCGGCAAGATGAAACGGGGCGACAGAGTGGGTCTTCAGGAAGAGGCGCGAAAACTCGGCGCCATTATTCAAAGCGCTGTAAGCCGTCATACCCATTTTCTTGTATGCGGGGATAATCCAGGTTCTGAAAAGGTTGCAAAAGCACAACAGGAAGGTGTGGAGATAATTTCTGAAGCGAAATATTGCGATATGATGAAATCCTTCCTTTCATAGCAATGAATCGCTGGGGCCAGGTTATGAAGAAAAATGTAAAAGCGCATGTGAGGATAAGCGGCAGGGTTCAAGGGGTTTGCTATCGGATGGAGACACGGCGTGCTGCTGAACGATACGGCGTTACAGGCTGGGTGAGAAACAGAGAAGATGGAAGTGTTGAAGCTGTTTTTGAAGGGGACGAGGACAGTGTTAATTTAATTATAGAATGGTGCAGGAAAGGCCCGCCCAATGCCTGGGTCAGAAATGTTGATATTACATGCGAAGATTACAGAGGTGAATTCAGAGGTTTTGAAATTACCTATTGAAGTTATCGTCTTCTTTCAAAATAAATACAATCGAATTTATACACAATTCAAGATGCGACACCATAAACATTAGGAAGATGAGTCAAGAGCAGACCTGACCCCATCCACATCCCCAACCGCAAGGGTACCCAACGGGTCAGAGAAATACTTGGCTTGAATAATCGATGAATTTTGCTATTTACAGGCTCAGGTAAAAGAATCCCTCCATCGGCGGGATTCGAGTCGTATTGTGTGTTGAGGCCAAAATTAAAATCACGTCAGAGGCGTGGCTGGGGGCC
>JAABPS010000469.1 GCA_011391835.1 Desulfobacteraceae bacterium | reverse complement strand
TCCAGAGATCGTTCAAAAATTGCTTTATAACGCTCCTCACTTTCAAACATTTTTTGTTCAATTGTTTTGACATCCGTTATGTCCGCACCGTAAATTGCCAGCTTATCTACTTTTCCCTGATCATTGAACATCGGATAGATTGAATTGTAATAATACCGATCGTGCACCTGGTCTATAAAACTTACCGGTTTCCCAGATTCCACGGCTTCGAAGCCTTTCAGCTGTCTGTTTTTGGAGACATCGGGCGGGAAATAATCTTTCAATACGGTTCCAATAACTTTTTCAGCCGTACTGCCGAGACGTTCCGCGCCTTTATCGTTGCAGGCAATAATTTTACCGAACGAAGATAGATCGATAAGGAAAATGCCATAAGGGGATAACTTGATGAGTTGTCTTATGTATTCAATTTCATTGGGGGTTTGTTGTGCTGGTTTTGTTTTCTTTATTTCATTTTCCAGCGCTTTGACTCGTTGATGCAATTCCTCGTAGGTTGGTTTTCCAGCCATTAAAAGCCCTCCTGAAAGCAAGATCCCGTATATTTGATTGACTGCCTATTTTATGGATTTATTCGTAGCGTTAAGATATGAAAAGAATGTTTTGATGGGGAGAAGAGGAGAAGGATTGCAGCATCTTACTCCCCATCAGAAATGACTTATTTTGACAAGGGATTATGTTAAAAATCCTTAAACCTCTTGCCCTGTTTTACCAGTTTTTCCAGCAGGGATGACGGCTTCCATTCATCCCCAAATTCTTTGTGGAATTTTTTTATTTTCTTAAGAATTTTGTCAAGCCCTACCATGTCCGCCCAGAACATGGGTCCGCCCAGATATACAGGCCATCCATAACCGTTGATCCAGATAATGTCGATATCACTGGCCCGGGTCGCAATGCCTTCTTCCAGAATCTTGGCGCCTTCGTTGATGATCGGATAAATAGACCGTTCAATAATTTCTTCGTCTGATATTTTTCTTCTTTTTATATTTTTCTTCTTGGAAAATTCAATGATCATCTTTTCCACTTCAGGATCCCAGATGGGCTCACGGTTTCCTTTTTCATATTTATAGAAGCCGGCGCCTGTTTTCTGACCGCGTCTGTCTTTTTCGCAGAGAATATCCCGAATGGAATCACCGGTGGATGTCGCCTTGTTCCACCCGATATCGAGTCCGATAAGATCTCTCAGCACAAAAGGCCCCATGGGAAATCCGAAATCGTAAAGCACCTTATCGATCTGCGGCGGCATGGCGCCTTCTAATATCAGTTTGTCTGTTTCCCTGCCCCGCTGGGCAAACATTCGATTGCCGACGAAGCCAAAGCAGACACCTACCACAACAGCTATCTTTTTGATCTGTTTTGCCAATTCCAGGGATGTGGCGATGACTGTTTTAGATGTCTTGTCCCCGCGTACTACTTCCAGCAGCCGCATCACATTTGCGGGGCTGAAGAAGTGAAGCCCCAGGACACTTTCGGGGCGACGGGTTTGTGCAGCGATCTCATTTATATTCAGATAGGATGTATTTGATGCCAGGATGGCAGTTCGTTTACATATCGTGTCGAGTTTTGAAAAAATCTCTTTTTTCAGATCCATATTTTCAAATACAGCCTCTACTACAATATCTGCATCAGAGAAATCATTCATGGACAGGGTGCCTGTGATCAACGACATGCGTTCTTCTACCTGTGCCTGGGTAAAACGGCCTCTGGAAGCAGATATTTCATAATTTTTTCTGATAACGCCAATACCCCTGTCCAAGGCTTCCTGGGTAACTTCGAGCAGGGTTACAGGGATGCCGGCATTAATAAAATTCATGGCAATTCCGCCCCCCATGGTTCCCCCTCCCAGAACGGCTGCCTTCTTTATTTCAAGTAACGGTGTATCTTTGGGGATGTCCGGAATCTTGCTGACCTGCCTTTCGGCAAAGAATACGTATCGCTGGGCTGCTGATTGAGTGCCAGCCATCAGTTCTTCAAACAGCTTCCTTTCATATTTAACGCCGTCTGCAAATGGCATTTTGACGGACGCTTCCACGGCCTTGATACAGGCTTCCGGAGCTTCAAACCCTCGTGTTTTATGAGCAATGGACTTGCGGAAATTTTCAAAAATTTCTGGTTTACCGCAGGCTGCTTCTACTTTTTCATTCATTTCACTTACTTTTTTAAGCGGTTTGTTTTCGGAAAGAACGTTTCTGGCGAATTCAACCGCACCTGCTTCCAGGTCTCCTTCAATGATTTTATCTATCAGGCCGTCTGCCAGGGCCTCTTTGGTTCCAATCGGATCTCCAATGGCAATCATTTTCAGGGCTTTTTCAGGCCCCACAATGCGCGGCAGCCGTTGGGTTCCGGCGGCACCCGGAATCAGGCCTATTTTGACTTCCGGCTGGCCG
>JAABPS010000468.1 GCA_011391835.1 Desulfobacteraceae bacterium | reverse complement strand
CAATTCTGAAATGACATGTCATAGCGATTTCCAGACCTCCGCCCAGAGCGGTTCCGTGTATGGCGGCTATAACCGGTTTAGGGCTGTTTTCAATATCATCCAGGACAACATTGAGCCAGGGTTCTTTAATCGGTTTCCCGAATTCAGAGATGTCTGCACCTGCGATAAAGGTTCGTCCATCGCAAATAATAACAATACCTTTCACTTGATTATCTTTTATTGCGGCTGC
>JAABPS010000467.1 GCA_011391835.1 Desulfobacteraceae bacterium | reverse complement strand
GGTATAATGACATACCTGCGCGATTACGGAAAAAGGATATTTCTTCCCATATATGTGTTTTACATAAAAGGCGGAGATAAAAATATCCTCGTGGACACAGGGCTTGAACAATTTGTCGTATCGGAGGAGACGGAACAAAAATGCGGATTCAAAGTTTTTGAATTTGAGGATGCGCTTGCCTCTTTTGATCTTAAACCTGAAGATATCGATATTATAATCCATACCCACCTTCACAATGACCACTGTGAAAATGACTATAAATGCACAAACGCCGTAGTATATGTTCAAAAAGAAGAGTTTGAGTTTTTTAAAAATCCCCACCCTATAGACCACAGGTATTATCCGGATGTTCTCGACGGGGTAAATGTCGTCCAGCTCGAAGGTGATGCCGTAATTGAGGATGGAATAGAGGTGATTTTTTCCCCTGGCCATTCAGTAGGCGGGCAGTCGGTAGTTATAAACACTTCGAAAGGGAAAGCCGTCATCACAGGTTTTTGCTGCAATGAGAAGAATTTCCCTGAAAAAGGCGCCGCAATCTGCTCCGGTGTTCATATAGATGCCATCAAGGCCTATGATTCGGCCCAGAAAATTAAAAAGATCGCCGATATTCTGATACCTCTTCATTCTCTTTCCGCAGGCCGTTTAAAACAGATACCCTAAAGCCTGATTCATACAAAGGCATACCCCTCTATGCCTCATATAATTCCGGAGATTTTCAGATGAGAAAAAGGATATTGAACCGAAACAGCGAGCGAATTCCCCATCCTCTCTGCGGCGGGGTTAGCGAGCGAATTAAAAACAGATTGTATTCCTTACGGTGGAGATTCCCCGACCGCTCTGCTGCGGGGTAGTTCATTGCATCTCCCATATTTCCCGCGTCCCCCAATAATTTTGTTCAATGTGCATCAAAAGTTTCTGGGCCACGGGTTCATACAGTTTAATCAGGCTGAAGTCCACCGGTTTGGTCGACAGGCAATAGGCAAGATCAATGCTTTTCAGGGATCGCAACGATAAACCGCAGAAAACAAGGTTCAGATCCGTCAACATCCTTTCCATATCCAAAGGCAGCGGGCTGGATGTCGGTATCGTCACCTTTACACTCTCCATACCTGAAGCAATTGCTCCAAATATTCTTTTACTCAATTGAGTAAACCAATCCCGTCCGATTAACTCGATAGTAATATTGGCAAATTTGGGAGCATCAACCCGATTGACAGATATTTGTGATTCCGGATATTCCGGTTCTGAAAATTCGGTAAGGACTTCAATGTAGTTTCCCGTATAAGAAATCAGTTCATTTATGATTGGAAGGTGGTTTACCGCGGTAACATATATTTTTTTCATTTTCAGCTTATCGTTCAGATGATAGACGAAAAGCCCTGATTCCCGGCCGCCGGTTTTATAATCAATTCCGATGAAATCAGGTTTGGGAACCGCGTTAAGAAATACCATGAGTGGTTTAAATCCGTCGCCCATTCTGGAAACGGCCTTTTGAGAGCGGAGGTGGCTGGTCACGGCAGTGCATGTAAAAAACTGACAATGACGCGGGTTTGCCCTGACATAGGCATCAATGTCTATCTGCATTAATCTAAATGCGTCACCACTGCGATACTCCGGTAATATCATAGCGACGCCGACTTCAGCGGATAGATGATCGGCATCCAAATATTTAATTGCATAGGCGCCGATGGCCTTACTGCCATGTTCAATGAGCCTTATCTCATACAGTTTTTCATCGATATATTTTTTCAGCAGTTCCGCATCATATAAATCCGGAAATATATAGGTATACCGATAGGTCATATAGGCTATATCAAGAATGGCCGGAATATCGTCAACTGTTGCCGGCCGGATATGTTTTTCTCCGGCAGTATTATCTCGCGCGACAGGGGATCCATCTCCCTTACCTTGGTCTCCGCTTGCGCTGAATGTAACTTCTTCAATATTTTTTTCAATTTGAATCAGCCATCCGGCGCCTAATTGATTAATGAAGACAAACTTGTCGGAAAGCCCTCGAGCAACCTTGTACCAGAGACCCGCTTCAGAATTATCATCCAAAATATCAAACGACGGGATCATGCTTTCATGAATAGGCGGGCCAATGTCCGTAATTTCAATATGTACTTTCCTGTCCGTAGTCACATTAAAGCAAATTTGAATATAAGCCGCTACCCGGCAATCTATGTATTTATTAATAATAAAAACCAGACATTCCTCGATCAGCTGAGAAATCTGAAAGCTCTCCTTCTTGTTTGCCCCGGCCAGTAAGCTGAGCTTTTCGGTGAAGTCCTGAGCAATTCTGATAAAACGTTTGTCATAGTTGATTTTAATCAATGAGGAGAAGATCAGATCATTATCGATTTCATGCATACAATCACCTAATAAATATCTCGCTAAGAGTCCATTTTTCCACCCTATGATACATCGCTCCAGGAGCATCTATTCGTGATTTTCCTGGCATGAATCCTGAGTAGAATATCAACAAACATGAATCAAGTTTAAATGTTTAATGCGTTCCCTATATCCACTCCATATCATCCAACACCTACGTTTCGCAGGCATCTATTGTGCAGCTTCGTCAGCAAAACGAGGGCGACAACAGAGCCTACGAGGCACAAAAACATATCGCTTTGT
>JAABPS010000466.1 GCA_011391835.1 Desulfobacteraceae bacterium | reverse complement strand
ATATATTATCTGGTGAAATCTCTTCAATGATATTCGAACGTGTCGTAAAACATGACATTGGTGATTTTTCATTGGACAGCCAGATGCTAAGCGTCGTCACAGAACTGGATGGCAAAAAGAAATTGGGAATGATTGCCAAAAAGACCGGGCTAAGTATGGGGGTCATACGAGAAGTCATTTCGAAACTATTAAAGCTTGAGCTCATCGAACCGGTTGAAGACGTCGTTTTGGAAGTGGATGAATCTTTTTTTAGCTATCTGAAAGAGCAACTGTCTCTTGCAGTAGGCCCCATTGCAGAAATAATCATTGAAGAAGAGATGGCAGACTTAGGGTATGATCCATTGAAATTCCCCAGTAAAAGAGCTGCCGAACTTGTTGATCTTGTTTCCCGTGAAATTCAACGAGAAGACAAAAAGACTGCCTTCAAACAAAATATGATAAAAAAAATCAAGGAAAAAGGATATTAGGGCGTTAGATCAAAAAGAAGATATTTCTATCAGTACCATCCACACTATTGTTTCCTCATCCGGGCGCAGAGAATAGAGGGCTTATGGCGAAATTGATTATTTTCAATAAGGAGATCAACCATGATTATTATTTGTGAAGAATGTGGTAAAAAATATCGGGTCGATGCTTCTAAGATAAAGGGGGGCACCGCAAAGGTTAAGTGCAGAGCATGCAACCATTTGATTACTGTTGCCAAACCGGACGTTGCAGGTGCTGCCGCTAAGGAAAAATTACCCACGATAACTTCCAAGACTGCTGAAAGTTTTCGAAGTGTCATACGGCCTAGTTTGCCAAAAATCAAAATAAAAGATCTCGGCATTCGAGAGAAAATGTTTATCGTCTTCTTTTTACTGCCGATAACATTGATGATAATTACCGGATGGTTTTCGATCAGTCGAATAAATAAGATTACCGGTTATGTTATCACCAGCAGTTATGAGATGGCTGTTACCGAGGCCGAAAAATCGTTCAATGAAAAAGCGGTACAGATTGCCAAACAGGTGGAACTTTATCTTCTGAGTCATCCTGAACTGGATAGAAAAGATTTTGATAAAGATCTTGACTTTAAAATGATTGTATTTCAGCGAGGGCTTGCAGCCAGTTCGCCGGGTTTTGTTGATATTTTAAAGGAATTCAAAATAGAAGAATATTTTTATGCCACCACGAGTTTGTACCTCAGAGCCGGTGGAGGGAAACCCGCGGTTTTTATCATGCATCCGGAGAAAAAGAAGGAAGGAAAAGCATTAAACGTGGAAAGAGTTGCCGGTGAATTAAATGATTTTAAATATGATAAATCCGGCAAAATCGTTCTGGGAGGGGAGAAAGGCAAATTTCGAGAGACCTCGAACTATTACCTCACCAAAGATAAAGATGGGAAACTGAAAGAAAAGTTTATGGCGATTGCGCCCGTGGGCGGCACACCTTACGGGGTTGCGGTTGAGGCATATTCTGATGATATTCTTTCTCAGGTAATTGGCATCAGAAAACGGGCGAATGAATTGAAGTTAAGCGCGATACGGTTGAATATATTATTTCTGATTTTTGTTCTCGTTATCATAGGGGTAATTGTTTTGCTATATGGAAACAATATCGCAAAGAGAATTAAGAATCTGACAGAAGTTGCTGACCGGATAAGTGTCGGTGAGCTGGAAGCCGAAATAGAATCAACAACCGGAGACGAAATTGGTGAGCTTAGCGAGGCGATTGCACGAATGCAAGATAGTATACGCCTTTCGATTCAACGGCTCAGACGAAGACGATAATACCATGTACGCGGTAGAACTTTTCACTTCATACAATTAACGATGGCCATCACGTTATAGCTGTAACCATATAAACAGTGTAGTGAATCATCACCCAAAGGAGTGACGATGGTAGTAATCCCGAAGGAACAGCCCGTCATCGAAAATATAAACTCATACTATATTGATCTGAAAAAATTGTTTGAGCATTACCAGGGCGAGATTGGCTCAGGTGTTGTGCACTTTGAGTCTTCAGTTGCACAAGGGGCTATTTTTTTTGATAAAGATGAACTTCTAAATGGCATTGTAATAGACAGAGCGGAAGAAGTTAAAGGGCAAGAGGCTATACACCGAATTTTCGAAAAGGCCTATGAATACAGCTTTAACGTAAGTGTGTATAAAATTCTGGCAGATAATGTTTATTTTTGGAGCAGTATCCCTGATGCACGGAAAATATATAAGGACCTTAGTACTGAATTTACTGATCTTGAGGGTCTTATTTTAAAAATGAATTCTGAAAAGCTAACAGGACATATTGATATATCCATAAATAATGGAGAAGAAGAAGCGCTCATATTTTTCAATAATGGTGAAATCGCAGGAGGATCGACGTCCTGGTCAAGCGGAGGCACTCTTTTTACAAAAGAAATGCGAGAGATGCTGGTGAAAAAAACAAAGGAGAAGGGTGGTGTTTTCAATGTCAGTGAATTTCAACTGACAAATAGTACGATAAAAAACAAACCTGAACCTATCGATTCAGAACAGATGCCAACGGTTCGTCATGCGCTCGAAGAGTTACTTCATACACTGGAAGAAATTATATTATCCATGAAAATAAAAAAGATTGAATTTACCAGTCAATTGAAAAAAAAATTTATCGAAAAGGC
>JAABPS010000051.1 GCA_011391835.1 Desulfobacteraceae bacterium | reverse complement strand
TGCAACACATACCAGTATTATTAACACTGCAGGAAAGATTCGGTAATAGTCTTTTGCCAGAAAAATCAAACCCAATAGAGCAAATAAAGGAAACAGCAGGTATGCGCCCAGATAATTGGAATTACCAATGGTAGATACAACTCTGGCAGTTTTGAGCCAGGGAAAAAGCAAGGGGGATTCTGTGTATTGAAGACAGGTAATAAGAGAAACAATTCCTCCGCTCACAGCGATGGCGGTGAGGATCCAGATAGATTTTCTGGTATCGGTACAAAGCGCGGCAAAATAAAAAATTATCAGGGCGCTGATATTCAGCAGAACAGCGACGCTGGTATAGTAGATATTCTGGGTATAAAAAAAGGATATAAAGTTAAGGCAAACAACCAGAATAAGCCATACCGGGGTAGTTGTTTTAGGATATCGAATGCGCCTGCCTGTGACAAACCGCGTGCAGTATATGGCCATCATCAGAAAGGCCCCGGAAACGATTAAAAGAGTCTTTGGCAGGTTATATATATTTTCCAGCAGATATGGCGTAACCAGAATGGGGATAAGAAATGTCAGCACAAGAATAATAAAGATGAAAGGATCTATCTCTGGTTTTTCTATATGTTGAATTTTTATCTCTTTGTTTTTCTTTTTTTTGCCCATTATAATTGATAGACATGTTAATCGGGTAGAATACCATCTGCCTATTAGACAACAGAGTGTTCGCAATACCCCGGATTAGTTAAAGAGCATCAGCATCATTCCTGAAAGGTTAGCCGGATAAAACTCATAGGCGCCGATATCCACCGTTGATTTGGAAATTCTATCTCTTCCATCCAGATCTAATGATCCTAAACCACCGGATGGGGAGTTGGCACCTGTGTTGATGGCTGGAGAACCGGGACGCAGCCTGTAGTTATAATTGATGTTGTCCACAAATTCAGGGTCGCTCCCGATAAGGTTATTGCTGCTATCAGCAGGCAACTGGTCATAATTGGTTCCGTTATTATAAAGTATGCTATTGTAAAGGCTTTTGGTCCCGGGTCCGAACGCATCGGTTGTAAGCCCCACACCTATATTATCAGCAATCGTCAGGTTGGTCATTCGTATGGTACAGCCGGAACCGGAAGCACTAATGCACGCTCCATTATCGTATGCGCCGGCAACAAGGGAGTCCGACACGATGAGCGTGCTGGTGTCTGCGGCAGAAATAAGGAGATCGCAGGTAGAGTCTCCGCCATTATTTGTGTTGCCTGTCCATTGATTCCGGCGAAGTGTTAAAACAGTTGATCCGGAAATGCCTATGTTAGCGGCAATTCCGGATCGGCTCCCTGTTCCATTGATTGTATTGTTTCGAATAATGTTGCCGCTGAAATCACATGTTCCGGAGCCGGTTTTATAGATTCGAAGTCCTGTCCCATCCGCACTATAATTAGTCGTTGAGGTGTTTTCCTCTATGATGTTTCCTGTAATGGTGAAAACCGCATCCTGAAAACAAGCGATATCCAGCCCGGATCCGGAGCAGGAACCATTTGAACTTGAAATGGTATTCCCTTTAATCAGATTGTCGGTGATGTTTAGAATATGATCCCCTGTATCTGTGCCATCATCATAGTATGCGTAAATACCTCCTCCAACGATTGAATTTTCGGTCCCGGATACATTGTTTAGAATCCGGTTATTATGAATGGTAATCTGAGATTCATTTCGAACTTCAAGGTTAATACCGGAACCATAGGAGTTACTGCCGCCGTTCTGGAGGGTAAACCCGTCTATGGTAAGGTTAATAAAACCGGTACCTGCCACATTGATAGATACGACTCTGGCGGCACTCCCTCCATCAATTGTTGTAAGTGTGTAATCCGTATTGCGGGAAGTAAAACCGCTGTTCCATCCGCCCGTTATGTTCAGCGTACCTGCATTTCCAGAGATGGATTGATAAATATTTTCATTGTACGTGCCTGTTTGAATGCGGATCTCATTTGATCCTCCTGCAGTTATGGCGTCAGTCATAGCGGACGCTATGGTGGAATGCGTTCCTCCGGTGCCGACCGTGTAGGTTGCTGCAAGGACATTCGCATGGAACAGCAGAATACTGATAACGATAATAAGAGGGATCTGAATAACAGAAAACGATTTTTTGAAATAATACATTGCCAACGCCTCCTTCGAATATGAATTACATGTCATGATATATCTTCGAGGACTGTAGCCGGGGTCGAATAAACCAGCATCATCTACGAATTGGATTGATCTTATAACAATATATGCCTTCGGATGTCAAAAAAATAAAAGCGCTGCGGGTACAGATGCGGGGCAATCCGCAGGACGATGCACGGCAGGATAAAACCGTTTATTTTATAACTGCCTGATAATACGCTGTTTCGTGTATGGCCTGAAAGCTCTTATCTTTTTTCAGACGGTTCCAGTCATAATAGCCGTTTTCTACAGCCTTTTTCAGCCAGTCAACGGATTCATCTATTTTTCTTCTTCTGGCATATATGCTGGCCAGATGGTAATACGCTTCCGGGTTATGGGGTTCAAGGGAGATAACTTGCCTGTAGAAAAACACGGATTTTTCATACTGTCCCCGAACAGCCATGAGTTCAGCCAGCTTCATTAACGCATTGATATCCGCCGGTCGGACAGATAAGGCTTTTCTGTATTGCGCTTCTGCTGTCTCCATATCCCCCCTGCGCCAATAATAATTTCCTAACTGGGAATAAAGCCTGGGATCAGACGGATTTTGTTTTAATGCGTCTTGAATCTGTTCGGCTTCTTGGATTTCCTTTTCCTGGATTTTCAGCGCCTGTTCAAGCCCGTGTCGCGTTTCAGCATGATTGGGATCAGCCAGAAGGGCTTCCTGAAAATGGATAATAGCAGCATCAATATTGTTTTTCTGAAAAAGGCTTTTGCCAAGGGTATAGTATGTTTTGGCATAGGTTTGATTCAACCGGTTGTCATTAAAACGCCTGCCCGCGGGTCTGTTTTGATTTTTCTTTAAGCCCTGCGAAGTATGCCGCACGGTTTCCTCTGCCAGGCCATATCTGGCCATGGTAACGCCCAGATGGTTATGCGCCAGTGTATTATTTTCGTCAACGGCCAGGGCATGTTCAAAAAGTGTTATGGTATTGGACCAGTGCCTGACCTGAAGCCAGGTAGTAAATGCCAATGACATAGCGATGACTGAAAGTAGGATGGCAAGAAATGGCATTTTAAAACGCCATCTGGAAAGAAGCAAAGGAACACCCCAGGCAATAATAATAAAAAGCCCAATACTGGGGATGTACATGTACCTATCTGCCATGGCCTGGGCGCCAACTTTCACTATGCCAATAACCGGAATAAGGGTGCCTAAGTACCAGAACCATCCCACAGGCAAAAACGGGTATCGTTTACCAGACCGGATAACAACGGCCGTTATTGCCAGAAGGAATATAGAGCTTAAGAGTATATGCCACCAGGGAATATGCTCAGGAAAAGGGTAAAGAATTGAAAGATTCACAGGGAAAAATAATTTGTAAATATATTTTACATAGGAGACAAGCGCATTTGATATTCTAAAGGAAAGCGATGTAACATCTTCAAGATGTACGCCCTCGCTATATTTTTGAAGCCTATAAGTAATAATGCTTGATATGGCAGACAATATAAAAAGAGGTATTTTCTCCACAATAAAAAAGACACTGAACGAACGGTTTTTATTTTCAGGACGCGGATACAATGTAAACCTTTCCAATGGCCAGTAATCAAGCAACAGCAGCACACATGGCAAGGTAACGATCATGGGTTTTGACATGATGCCGAGAAGATAAAAAAAGAAAATAAGCACATATCGTTTGATGGATGGCTGTTTTGAATACCATGCGTAAGACCCGATGGCCAGCATCCCGAAAAACGTACTCAGAACATCCTTCCTTTCTGAAACCCAGGCGACAGATTCCACGTGTATGGGATGCAGCCCGAAAAGGAGGGCAACGATAAAAGACTCCCAGTGCCGGCCCGTCATCTGCTTTAAAACAATAAATAAAAGGAGTGTATTGAGGAGATGAAAGAATACGTTCATCAGGTGATGCTTGCCGGGATTCAGTCCAAACAGCTGGCAGTCAAGCATGTGAGACATCAGGGTTACAGGATGCCAGTTGATACATACGTCTGCAGTGAGCGCCCATTTAAGATCATTCAGACTTAAGCCGGAAGTGATATGGGGGTTGTCTAAAACATAGAGATTGTCATCAAAGTCATCAATAAAATCGTGATTCCGTACATTCCAAAACGAAATAAAAATAAGAGCAAGCAGCAGAAAGGGCAAAAAGTAAGTTTTACAATAATGTGGCAGTTTCACTTGGATTCCTTCTTGAAATATACACCTAATTTTATAAGGTCAGGATTAGACCGTTTGAATGTCTGAATGAATTCTCTGGCGCAGCCTGTTATAGGTTTCAGCCAGAAGAATATCACTGGGCCAAACTGACTGGTGATATGCCGGTTATCTTAATGAATCGGGTATGATGCAAACGGGAATGGGATCCATTTTGTGCCGGTTGGCCTGATAAAATTTCCGATAGATCGCCAGGACCTCTTTTTGTCTTGTGTCCAGTTGACGTTCGTCGTTTCCTGTTGCGGCAAATGTCATGGCCCATTCCAGTTCAGCGTAGGTGGCCCCGATCTGGCTCTCATCGGACCGATTGTCACCCCACAGGCCGTCAGTTGGGGGCGCACTCAATATTTCGTGATGAATGCCGAGCTCTCTGCCCAGCGCATATACTTCTGATTTCATTAGATCAGCGATGGGTGAGATGTCCACGCCGCCGTCTCCATATTTGGTAAAAAAGCCTACGCCAAAGTCCTCGATTTTATTGCCCGTACCTGCAACAAGCATTTTGTTGTGAGATGCCACTGCATACAATGTCAGCATTCTCAGCCGTGCGCGTGTATTGGCCATGGTCAGTTCATCCTGGATGTCTCTGGGCAGGGTCGTTGTCAGGGCAGCAAAGGCAGGTGTGAGTTCTATCTTTACTCCTCTGGCATTTTTAAATATTTTTTCCAGCCACTGGATGTGTTTTTCAGAAAGCGAAACCTGCCAGGAGGCCTGATAAATAGGCATGTTGAGCAATAACACCTGATGTCCTGTTTTGGCGCAAAGGGTAGAGGTTACGGCTGAATCAATTCCACCTGAAACGCCAACAACAAAGCCGCTTAGTTTGGCTTTCTGAAGGTAATTATCCAGCCACTGAACGATATGATTGATTACTTTGGAAGCTTGCATGCTTAAGAACCCTTATTTTTTAAATAACAGGTATGCCACGTAATGCTTCTATATAGCACATATTGAGCAATAAGAGAACAGGTTAGAAACCGCTGAGCTCCATGAAAAGAAAGCTGTCCATAATTTCCTCGCGGAAAAGTTCCATGACCCGGTTTCTTACTTCCAGAAACTGATCGGTTTCAATGGCCTTATAGTCTCGGGGACGGGGCAGATTCGTTTCGATCACTTCAACCACACGGGCAGGACGCTTGCTGAATACAACGACTTTGTCAGCCAGATAAACTGCCTCCTGGATGTTGTGAGAAATAAAAATGACGGTGACACCGGTTTTTTCCCACACCTCCATGATTTTGTCATGCATGTAAAGGGTGGTCTGAAAGTCCAGCGAACTAAACGGTTCATCGAGAAGAAGAATATCGGGTTCATACACCAGAGCCCTGAGTATGCAAAGCATCTGCTGCTGCCCGCCGCTCAGCTCATACGGATAGGCATCTTCCCGGACACTCATATCCAGCCGCCAGAGAAAGTCTTCCACCTTCTGTTTGCGTTCACGGCGCGGGATGCCGTCGAGTTCCAGAGGAACCATCAGATTTCCCATGCATGTTCGCCAGGGGAAGAGAGATTCCCGGTAGTTTTGAAACACATACCCGATTTTGGCCTCCTGGATGGATTTGCCGGCAATGTGGATTTTGCCGTAGTCCATTTCTTCAATATCCGAGAGCATGCGGAAGAAGGTGCTTTTCCCGCAGCCATTGGGCCCGACAATGGTGACAAACTCGCCTTTTTTGGCGGTAAAGGAGATGTTGTCCAGCACCCGAAGGCCCCCACTCCCCATACGGGGATCAGGGGCCGTGTCGTAATGCTTACTTACACCGCGCACAGACAGATAGGGTTTTTCCTGTGCCATGCTATTCGTAATAAAGAGCTGTAGTATCAAGCAGTTGTGGATAAGCGCCATCTTTATGGAGAAGATCAAAGTATGCCTGGCTTGCAGCTTTATTGCATTCTTCCAGCTTTATCCATTTATCAAATGGGATGGCCATGGCCACGGGCTCAGGAAGTCCCGTATGCTTTGCCAGGAATGGCCGCACTTCATTAATGTAATCGACTGCCTTATCAATGGCAGCCTTTATTTTTTTGGCAACCTCGGGTCTGTTTGCCACCAGATCGGCTGTAAAGGAGAATGCGCCTCCTGGAACGCCTCCCTCGAGGTTTAATAAACTAAGGGGGCTTTTCATCATATATTCTCCGATCCCCTGAGATATGGCAATCATCCCAAAAGGTTCGGGAGTGAAAAACGCATCAATCTGTCCGGAAGCCAGTGCAGGGACGAGGTTGGGTGGTGCGATTTCAGTGAAGACTACATTTTTAGGATCAACTTGAGTGGCTACAGCTAACCGGGCTAACGATACAGATGTAGCGCCAGGGAACGTTCCCACTTTCTTGCCTTCCAGACCTTTCAGGTCTTTAATGGGAGAATCTTTTTTAACAACGACAACAAAAGTGTTGTCATCTTTCTGTGTCGTAGTGCCATACATAAGAAATATTTTGAATCTGTCCGGTGCATTTTGTGCGGCAAACCAGTGACCGGTACTGGAGCTTCCACAATTAGCATCAATCCGTCCAGCCATGAGCGCATCGATCACATCTGTTCCGGAATTAAAGGGAACCAGTTCGACCTTCAAGCCTTGTTCTGTAAAGAAGCCTTTTTCAAAAGCCACATACGTTGGAAGGCTCATCACAATTTGAAGATGGCCGATTTTTACAGCTTCTTCACGCTTCTGGCAGGCAGTAACTGCCGCCAATAAAAAAATCATGATAACTGCCGCTAAAACTTTTTTCATTTTTCCTCCTTTTTTTAAACATTCTTTTTGTGTTCGTTCACTGTATATGCAGGTTGCTATCTTCCTGCCCAGTGAATAATTTTGTCTTCCAGTTTAACAAATCCCTGGTTGATAAAATAGCCGATCAGCCCTGCCAAAACGATAAAAGCGTACATGTCTGCTACCTGATAGGTCATATGAGCATTATAGATCAAAAATCCCAGCCCTTTGGTGGTTCCAATAAACATTTCCAGAACGACGATGATGATAAGGCTCAGCGAAAGGGCAAGCCGCATGCCTGCGGCAATCTGTGGAAGCGATTCCGGAAGGACCACTTTTGCCATGATATACGCTTCCGATGCTTTCATGGTTTGGGCGACCATTTTTCGAGTGCGGCTGCATCCGCGGACGCCGTAGGTGGTATTCACCAGAATAAGCAGGGCGCACCCGAACACCACCAGCGCAATTTTAGACCCATCGCCAAGGCCAAAGGCGAGCATAAAAAGCGGGAACATGGCTGTTGCGGGAAATGAGCGGAAAAAATCAATAATAAATTCCACAGATTCATACACTTTTTCCCAATACCCGAGAATAATACCCAACGGAACACCAATGGCTACGGCCAGCAGATATCCCATCATCATGCGATAAAATGTTTTTAAAAGATGCTGATATATATCTGCCTGTATAAGCATAGACACAAGCTGTTTTCCAACTGTGACGGGAGAAGGCAGGAAAAAGGGATCCACTATCCGGGTGGCGGTAACAAGAAACCAGACCGCAAGGAGAATCGACGGGCCGATGAGCTTTCTGTGGTCTGCTAAAAATTCCCGGAATTTTTTAAGTTCCCCTTCAACGGATTTTAACTCCCGCTTGGCCACTTTGCCGGTTCGGGATCTGGGAAGGGTGTCTCTGATTTCAAGAAACTTGGGTATTTTAAAATTCGCAAGCTGACTCCTGCAGAATTTCAGCAATTCCCGTTTGGATACTTCCTCGCCTACTTTGGGAACCACCACCGCTTTTAAGACTTGCCCCCTTTCAGGGTCGGGCACCCCGACAACGGCGGCTTCCGCTACCTTGTCATGAGCAACGAGCACATTTTCAATTTCAGAAGGATACACATTCATTCCTCCTGTAATAATCATGTCATCCGCCCGCCCAAGGATGTAAATGTAGCCGTTGTCATCAAATTTGCCAAGATCTCCTGTATAATACCAGCCTTTTTGAATTTTTTGCTCAGTGGCTTTGGGGTTTTTAAAGTACTCCTTCATAATCTGGGGGCCGCGGGCGATGACTTCTCCCACTTCTCCGGGAGGCAGCGATTTGCCGTCTTTGTCTATTACCTTGATTTCCGCCCTTGGAACCATACGGCCTGCACTGGCCATTTTTTGACGCGCGTCATCATAGCGGGTGAGTGTAATGAGCGGTGACGTCTCCGTAGCTCCATATCCCTGAAGCGGCGGGCAGTGAGGATATTCTTCAAGCCATTTAGTCATGAGCTCTTCTGCCACAACAGTTCCCATCATGGCGACAAAACGAAGGCTGCTAAGATCATACCGCTCGCGGCTGGGAAGGTTAAGAATCATTTGAAAAATGGGCGGCACAGCATGAAAGTAGTTGATGTGGTTTCTCTGCACCTCTTCTAAAATCTTCTTGGGCCGCATTTCGTCGATGATGACAAGGGTGTGACCGATATCGACGATCTGATTTAAAACAATCGGTCCGGAGATATGCGACATGGGAAGTACAGAGCCTTGAACGTCGTCTTCAGTTAATGGCAGCATCGCCTTCATGGATTCAGGGAAATAGGAGAGATGGTCGTAGGTGAGAACAACACCTTTGGGCTTTCCTGTGGTACCGGACGTATATAGATACAGCGCTTCGTCCTGTTCGCTCAACGATACATTCGGCTCCTGCGCGTTTCCGTCGTTCATGATATTTTCATACAGATCAAGGCCGTTATCAGTATTATTTATTTCATTTTCCCTGTCCAGAAGAACTACACAATTCAGACGAGCTTTTTCCCGAAGCATTCTGACCGCAAAAGTCTTTTGCTTGGAATGGGTGATCAAAACTTTGGCTTCTGTTTCATCAAACAGCGGTGACATTTCTGGAGGGCTAAGACGAAAGTCAAGAATAACAGCAATAACACCGATTTTCATCAGGGCAAAATAGACAACAGCAAACTCCGCGCAGTTGGGTATCAGCATTACTGCACGGTCGCCTTTTTTTAAGCCTTGATCCAGCAACCAGTTGGCCAGCATGTTGGTCTGGTGGTTGAGTTCAAAAAAGGTCAACTGTGCATCGTTGCAAATCACGGCAACTTTATCGGGGCGCTTCTGAGCCTGAACCTGTAAGTATTCACCGACGATCATGGTTTTCTTTTACCTCAAATACATCTGTCCCATTCAAATGCCCCTGAGAAAATGCACTGATTAAATCTTTGACAAAATTCAATTCCGCTTCTGCAAACCGCAAATTATGGGTTGTGATGATATATTCTCTTTTTCGGGCTGGATCATCGGTTAAGGCCTTTTTTTGACGGCTTAGTAAAAATTTAAGTTTGCGTGTCTCCTTCATCCGTTCTTTTAATGTTTTTACAACTTCTTCTGGATCCAGGAAATCAAGAAAATAGAGGGAAATGTCTAGGTTTAAAAAGGGGCGGTGCAGATATGATATGTTTTTTAATAACGTATCTTTGATTTCCGCTTTGCCCTTGGGTGTCAGGCTATATATTTGCTTCTTTGGTCTCTTACCGGATACGGTTGACCAGCTGCTGACCATTTCATCCTGTTCAAGCTTTTTCAAGGTGTAGTAAAGCGGTGCAGCGGAAACATAGAAAAAAGGGCTGAGCTCTTTTTCCAGCATCTGTTTCAGGTCATACCCGTGAGCGGGGCCTTTCATTAAAAGGCCCATTATGATTAACTGAAGATCCATCATGTTGGTTCATTTTAAATATTTGAAATTGACTATATTGAATGAAACCATAAAAATGTCAAGGAGGAATTTTGCTAAGATTATAAAAGGATAGGTATTTTGATTAACCCCAAAAAGGTCAAAAATGCATATTGCAGATATGGGTTGGTCAATGACAGGAATTGTCGTCCAAGTACCACTATATCGATGTCAATTAGATTTGTGGGCTCCATTTTGTCCGGCCATATATGTTCGCCTACTATAAATAAATGGACACAATTGGGTCGAGCAAAATGGAGCTATTGCATTTAGGCCAACTGAAAATGGTATCATTACTTTATATTTTCTGAAATCTGTTTAGCGGTTTGTGCTAAAGCTTCTGAAATGACTGTTTTTCCCCACGCAGTTTGATGCCAGATTTTTCCAAATAAACCTGCGTCAAATACCGCGTCAAGAATCGTAATTTTAGCAAAATACCACTCAATTTCTTTTTTATACGTTTTGATTGGGACGACATCGTTTTTATTCTTTAGATTAATAATTTGGCATTCAAGTTCAAGCCTGGTCCAGATGGGTTCGACAAATGGTATTATGATAAACCCCCAGAAATTTGTTTTACCATCTATTAATTTGGTGGTGATGAGATAGTCCATGTTTTGTTTTTTTGCGGCAATTTTAGCTTCCTCCAGGCTTAGCGGAGTACGCGATTGAATATCATTTGCTAAGCGTGCATTATATCCAATTTTGCCAAGGTCTTCTCTAAGGCTATCTGCTATATAAAATGAAACGGGAAGTTCTTTTTCTTGTTCATCTCTGGCATAAAAACTAACGGGTAGCCAGTAGGATACACCTTGGCCGATTCTATCCGGAGATTCGTCAATTCTTGCATCTCCAATATCGGCAACAATGATTTTTGAAGACCTCTTGGCAGTTAAGTCGTTTAGATTTTGGCTTGGAATGTGTTTTAAGGCAACACCACAGGCGTAGCTGAAAAGCAGCGAAAAGATTAACACCATCATCAATGAGAACTTCTTAGTCATCTGAACCTCCTTTTGTAATTGTAAGTTTTTTTACACTATAGCCAGATCAAATTTAAAAATTCATTCTATGAAATCATATAATTCAATATGGTTTAATTTAAAAGACTTTTTTGCTTTGCAAATAAAGGGATGGCTCGGACACGATATGACTTGAAAAAGCAGAAAAAGTAAAACTATTTTTAAGAGGAAATGAGATGATAGGTTTTTTGGATAAACATGGGAGGATTTTATTGAAAACTACCTGCAATATTTCCCGGGAATCGCATGGTCGCCTTCTTTGAAATCAAACCACACGCAATCAATCCTCTCAACAGAGGCCAATGAATACGTCACCGCGTTGATGTAGCTGGTTGAGCCGTGAGTTCCCATTCGCTGGGTGAGCTGGTCGGCGTTATCAATATGAACGTATGCGATGTTTCCGCTGGCATGTGTTAACGTTATTAAAGGAAGGCTGTCCTGTTTAAATTTTAAATTAAGTTCTTGAATGATTTCTTGAATGCCTCCAGATGGAACAGGCTTAATGAAAACGGGCAGAGTTGATTCATCCATGTACCAGATGCCGGGACCATAACCGTCCACTAATTTTTTCGTCCATTCTTTCAATTCTTCATGATTTATCAGCAGGGCTTCCTGCTGCTGAACAAGATCGCTGTTTTGATTCTGGAGTTTTTTGTTTTCGGCGGTGAGCTTTGAAATCTTGGTATTGGCTTCGGTAAGTCCTTCATTTTGATCCATATTGTTGCATCCGGAAAAGCCAATAAAGATGAGACAGGCA
>JAABPS010000465.1 GCA_011391835.1 Desulfobacteraceae bacterium | reverse complement strand
AACCAACGGGATCCAGGCCATGGATCTTCTGGGCCGCAAACTGGGGATGAACAACGGCGCTGTATTTATGAGTATGCTTTCAAAAATAAATGAAACCATTCAAAAGACAAAAGGGACTGATGGTCTGCAACCTCTTGCTGTGGAAACCGAAAAAGCTGTCAGCCGTCTTGCTGAAGTTGCTGCAATAATCGGCAAGAAAGCAGCGTCGCTTGAATTCAAAACTGCCTTTGCCCACGCCACACCTTTTTTGAATGCCACCGGCGATGTGATCATGGCCTGGATGCTTCTGTGGCGGGCTCAGATTGCTGCAACCAAGCTGGCTGGCAACCCCGCACAAAAGGATATAGCCTTCTACAAAGGTCAACTCAAGAGTGCCGAATTCTTCATCAACACCGTGATCCCGGTCACACTGGGCAGCATGGACTCCATCGCACGGAGCAGCGCCGCGGCCATTGAAATCGAAGAAGCCTCTTTTGGCGGATGATTCATACTCTCCTGGAGAAGGTCAGGTCGTTTTTTAATCCTTCATATGTTACATATAACGATCTGGCCTTTTTCGGGCCACAGCCTTAACACCTCACCGCCTCTTCTTTTTTCCCTGTCCCATAAGAGATGCTGATAAAACACGATTGACACTCTATCTTGCCAATGTTATCACGCTGCTATCAAACTCACCATGTGGAAGCGAGGGTTAAAATGGGCAACATACCGATAATGGTAAACGGAATTCCAGGCAATATGGCTGTCAATGTTGCCAGGCATGTCATCACGGACAACCGGTTTACGCTGATCCCCTACTCCTTGACCGGACCTGAAATTCAAGAGACAGATCATCTAATAGATAGAATCAAGATCCATCTGATCCGCCCGTCAGCACGGGATGCAGAAATCCGCAAACTGAAACAGGGCAACAATGGTTTTATTACTGTGGATTACACGCATCCATCAGCCGTCACTGAGAACGCAACATTCTACTGCAACGCCGGACTCCCCTTTGTCATGGGGACCACCGGAGGAGACAGGGAAAAACTTTCAGAGATTGTCCAATCATCTCCTGTTTCAGCAGTTATCTCTCCCAATATGGCCAAGCAAATCGTCGGCTTTCAAGCCATGATGGAATACGCTTCCACAAATTTTCCCGGCATATTTAACGGATATTCTCTTAAAATCAGAGAAAGCCACCAAAAAGGAAAGGCCGATACCAGCGGCACAGCAAAAGCCATGGTTAAATACTTTAATGAGATGGGGGTCCCTTTTTCTGAAGAACATATTCAGAAGGAAAGAGATCCCGAAACGCAGAAAACCGCCTGGCAGATACCGGATGAGTATCTTTCCGGCCACGCGTGGCACACATACACCCTGCTATCGCCGGATAAAACCGTCCGTTTTGAATTTACTCATAATGTCAACGGCCGTGATATTTATTCCAACGGGACCCTTGATGCGGTTGAATACCTTTATCGAAAAGTGAAACAGGGTGTAACAGGAAAAGTATTTTCCATGATTGATGTGTTAAAACAACTATAATCAATTAAAGGAATTGCGGAGGTTTACGGTGTCTGAAATACATCTCGATCCTGTTCTGGCAGATCATGCTGAGTTTTCCTCACACTATGTCCGCGCAGATGAACGGGTTGAATTGAAGGTCATGCAATGGCAGCCCATGCACCCGGAGTCTGACGATCCGGTTATTTTTGTGGCCGGCTGGGTTTCCGTTATTTCTGGATGGGCTGATGTTCTGCGCGCCCTGGCAAACAAACAACCTGTTTTCTACATCGAAACACGGGAAAAAGAATCCGCACACATTAATTTTAAACATCCAAAACCAGAAGACTTCAGCATCAAACAGATATCCAAAGATCTGATTCATGTGTGTGAAAAGCTGCCGGTGAATATGAAGCGAGCCATCCTCATGGGAAGTTCATTGGGCGCTACCGCATTGCTGGAAGCGCTGAAGCATAATGCCATGCCTGCACGGGCCGCATTTCTAATCGGCCCAAACAGCGAATTCAAAGCACCGCCGATTCTGAAACATCTGATTCATCTCCCCCATTCATCGTATCATGTATTAAAATACGTAGCGATCTGGTATCTCAGGATGTTTCGTATTGACACAAAAAATGAACCGGAACAAATGACACGCTATAAGGACACCCTCCTCGCCGCGCACGCGCAGCGGCTGAAGCTTTCCGCAAAGGCTGCCATCAGCATGAGATACCAGATATGGCCGGACATCGAAACCATCCAGATACCTCTGGCCCTCGCTTACGCACCAACCGATAAGCTTCATACTGCTGAAAATATTCAACTCTTGGCCAAAGCTCTGCCAAAATGCATCACAATCCCCTGTGAATCAAACAGATACATGCATAGTGCACA
>JAABPS010000464.1 GCA_011391835.1 Desulfobacteraceae bacterium | reverse complement strand
ATGATTTATATCGTTTTTTAAAAAGTGTTGATAGCCAGCGCCAAGCCATTTAATAATTTTCCTTGACAGAAAATATACGATTCGGTAATTACTTGTATACAAGTAATTTGCATGCGAGCAAATATATTCATATTTGAGGAGCATAATGAAACCAGAGGACTGTATTTTCTTCCAGTTAGCTAAAACAAGCCAGTATGCAACACGATTCTGGGCAAATAAAATTAATGAGTTTAACATCACTGCTGCCCA
>JAABPS010000463.1 GCA_011391835.1 Desulfobacteraceae bacterium | reverse complement strand
AAGACCAGAGCTAAGGTATTTTTCTGCTTGGTATTCATCGACTAAAATCTATCAAAACCCAAGATAAAAAGCAACTGAAAAACAGTTGCGAAGTTATAACAGGATATCCGCGTTTATCTGATATATTCAGTGCCTTTCTTCTGAAAATATACGTGGTTGATCCGTGAAGATAACAGCCTTTCTGATTTATAGATATCCTTTTGCCAGAATTCCGGGATCTCAGCTGCCGGTAAAGGCCGGATGAACAAGTAACCCTGAATTTCGTCGCATCCATGATCCTGCAGGAAAGACAACTGCTATTCAGTTTTCACTCCTTCGGCAATGGTCTTCAAATTCAGGCTGTGCGCCATAGAGATAGTTGCCCTGACGATTGCCTGATCGCTGGGGTCGGACGCCAGGTTCTTTGAAGTTGAATTCACCTCAGGTTTCATATAATGATCAAAAAAAACTTGACATGCGATACGGATGAATTTATATTTAAGCAATTGCTTAATAACTTAAATACACGGCCAATCAATGAAAATAGAACCTTCAGAAATATTTAAAGTTTTGAGCGTGGAAACACGCGTAAAAATAATCGAATTGCTAAAAGGCCAGGGGCCTATGGGCGCTAAGGATATTGCCGCGAACATAGGCATAACAACAGCGGCTGTATCTCAACACTTAAAAATATTAAAACAAGCAGGCCTTGTCAGAAGCGAGCGGAAGGGATACTGGATACCATACGCAATAGATGAGAATGCCATGAAAAATTGCCGGGAAGTATTAAATGAAGTCTGCACATGCGGATGCCGGGGAACAGGTAATTTTAAAGAATGCGACCCGGATAGATCGAACCCGGATTCCCTAAAAAAATATGAAGAAGAACTCAGAAACGAGCTTGCCACAGTACGGCAGAGGCTAAAAGAATTAGAGGCCATGAAAAGATAGGCAATTTTTTTTGCCCTAGTAATTAAGTTATTGCTTAATTGCTTAATAAGAAAGGAGGTGATCAAGATGGCGGAAAAAAAGAATGTTTGCGAATGCGGCTGCGGATGTTTTCCTCTGAAGCAAGCCAGTGAAAAACCGGCAAAAGACAAAAAAGACAACGACAAGAAATCAAAGTAAATAGAAGATTTTTTGCCAATACCGGGGGGGATGGGAATATTGAGGAAAATTCCTGTCCCCCTTTGGTCTATCTGCAAAACTTTCCGGCAGGAGGTGTAAAATGAATCTATGGATACCGGCAATAAGCCATTTTATCCATGTTTTCGGAACAATTGTTTGGATTGGTGGAATTTTTATCACTCTTTTTGTAATATTACCAGGCTCGAAAACTGCTCTTGAATCGCCGCAAAAAGCAGGCAAACTGATGAAGGAGATAGCAAAGCGTTTCACTCCGATGGGAAACATGAGTATCATTCTGATAATAGTCACAGGCATTATTATATATTTCTATGATAAAAACTATACATTTTTCTCGGATCTGAAAAATCGATGGAACATGTTGATTGCCATAAAACACATTTTTGTTGCCGCAATGATTGTAATTCATTTTTACAGAGGATTGATATTGAATCCAAAAATTGAGAGATTATCTTCACAATCAAGCGAAAAACAGGCGTCCACGCTAAAGAAGATTTCACTGGACCTTGTTAAAACAAACTTTGCATTGGGAATTATAGTTCTCTTGCTGACTGCTGTTTTAATATCCGTCTAATCACAATAGGTTTGTTCTATTGCAAATAACGCATAACCGCGGTCGCGTAGCTTTTTGCGGCAGCTTAATTTGGTTATTGGCTATTTAGGGTGCAATCCTTAATGTCGTTTAGGCCTAATCTGTTCTTGCAATGCCTTGCGGGTCGAATTTTTTATCCGACTATATCATTAACTTGCATCATGATTCTGCCTGCTGAAACCATCATTACATGCAACTGTACCGCTCCAATTTCATTATTGGAAATTCCTTTTTCCTTGGCCCCGCCAAGGAGGTGTTCCATTCAAGGATAGCAGCTAAAAGCCATAGCAGCAGAAACTTTGATCAAATGAGCCGTTTTTTCATCAAGAATCTCTTCAGCCTCAATCGATTTATGGAAATCAGCAAATAACTTTCGTTGATTTTCGGATAGCATGGATGTCTCCTTTTCTGAAATAAGATGAGACGGTATGAGCAAGTCTCTTTTAAGCTTTGAAGTCTGGAGTAATAGGGGGAAAACAATAAAGAATATCAGCAGGTCAATGCCGTTTAATCTTTCTTTATCGGTTGTAGTCTTTCGAGCAGGGGTTTCAACTCCGATAGGCGCTCTTGTACTACCTTCCAGACAGTCTTAAGATCAACCCCCATGTAGTCGTGGATAAGAACGTCCCGCATTCCAGCTATTTTACTCCATGGAATATCAGGATATTTATTTCTAAATGATGTCGGAATGTGTTTGGATGCTTCACCAAGGACTTCGAGACACCTGATCACGGCGTTGACCGTTTTTTTGTCCGCAGCAAACATTTCGTAAGACATTCCCCGGGTGAACTCTTCGGCATCGGCAATAGCGGTAACAATATCATCAAGGTAATCGGAGATCTCCCGCCCTTTAGACATATTCGACCTCAGACAGAATACGCTTACCAATGGCAGGCTTCAAAGCGGACTCCATGACCAGATCAACC
>JAABPS010000462.1 GCA_011391835.1 Desulfobacteraceae bacterium | reverse complement strand
CCATTATGTGGGACAAAAGGCTGAAACCGTCCATCGGCTCCATTTTGAGATCGGTGACCACCAGAGAAATTGTATTTTTTTTAAGCATTTCAGTGGCGTCCGGTCCATTATCGGAAGTATAAATCGAAAAAGTATCATTGTACTTCCCAAGCCCTTCTTTAATTGAAACAAGCAAATCCTTATCATCATCAACTATAAGAACATTTTTAATCATTAAATCTCCTCTATCCCTTACATCAGGAAGCTTTATCTATATCCACTATTCTCACACCTGCTACATAATCAATTACTTCATATCTCTTTACGCTTGCTATTTTTCTAGTTATTTCATTCAGTTTTTCAATTTGTTTTTTAACTTTTTCGAGTTTATTATGATTCAAACTCTCCCGGGGCATATTGCTTAGCACTTCATTCAGTAGATTGCTTATAATAGTAAGCGGCTGATTTAATTTATGCGCAACTCCGCCGGCCATCTCCTGAACTCCCTGAAATTTCTCCTTTAATGACCTTTCTTTTTGTTGCCTGATCTTATCCGTTATATCCCTGCCAACTCCTTTAATTTGATGAGCTTTACCATCTTTTTTTACCAAAAAAGCATTAAATTCAAGGTGGTGTGTCGTACCGTCAGCGACAATAACAGAAAAAATACCGTCATATTTACCGATTTTCAGAATGTCTGAAAGGAAAAGAATAAAGAGATTCCTTTGTTTTTTAATAACAAAATCTTCAAGCGGTTTTCCGACAAGATCTTCTCTCATATATCCGAATATTTGTGCGCCAGCCTTGTTAATATCAAGGATATCTCCATTTAAAGCAAAAATAATTATTACGTCATTCATTTTGTCGACTATGCCGTCTAGCTTTGATTCGTTATGCTTGTCATCGATTTCCCCGCTTATTTCTCTGATTACGGCATCCAGAAATAACGCGGTATCTTCATCGTCAAAAACCGTTTTTGCAGTGACCGAACACCAGATTTGCGTACCATCCTTTTTAACAAAAGAAACCGGGAGATCGACAACACGTCCCAGAACCAAAGCTGAACTTATAAGATAACCCCTGTCTTTCACTTTATGATAGAGTTTAACATCAGGATATCCTGCCAGTTCTTCATTTGAGTCGAATCCAAGCATACCGGAAAATAACCTGTTGCAAAAAACAATCCTCCCCTCAATCGTTGTGCGATATATTGCAACTGGAAGTGAGTCTGCTAACTCAATATATTTCTTATCGGAAAAATCGTATGAATTTTGGAATGGAACACTCTTCATGAATTGTCAACCAAGGCAATGCTGATATGTGAAATATGCAATAATAAATAATACATTTTTTATCAGAATGTTATACCTATATTAGAAAGTTCCGCGGCATATTTTTGAGACCAAGACGATACACTGTCTTTAAGATTTGACAAAAATCCTGCCTCTTCGGCGATCTCTTTTACTGATTCAATTACTCCCAGTAACAGTTCTTCGTGCGTAGCTTCTCCGGTAAAAGTTATCTTCCCTGCCGAATATTTAAACTCATCGGCAAAAGGATCCAGAAAAAGATATTTATCGGCTTTTTCAATAAACTTCTTCTTAAGAAGGCCGTCGAAGTCTCTCTCAATATTTTTTTTCTTTGAGGCTTCAGCGTCAGCTATCTGCAGAAATTCTTCCAATACAGTTAATGTTTCAACAGGGGCTTTTTGCTCATCCCGTTTTATTTCTCCGCCAACAGGCCGTTTTGAGGCTTCAATCCTGCTGACGTGGAATATACCTCCGGAATCTTTTGTTTTAGCAATAAGACGTTCCCTGTTCTCTTTGAGAGAGCTGACCTCGCCTTTTCCCCAGGAATATGAACCCCCGATAATTTCTCCATCGCTGAAAAAAACGAGCCCCCCTTCACTGCCGTTATTAATAATAACTTCGATATACCCGGTAAGTTTTTCCGAAGCCATTTTTTTTATGAGACCTTCCAGGTCCGTAAATTCAGTGCTCAAATTTTTATATATTTTTTTTGCATTAGGCATGTTGGCCCAGAAATATACTTTGTTCTGTGCTATTTCATAAATACTTACGACAAAATTATATTGAGAGGAAGCCTCGACAATACTATCCAATACGTCTTTCCCCTGAATATTTCTTTCCCTGTCTTTGAAAATACCCCCCAGCAGTTCATCCTTATCAAAAAAAATCACACCCTCGGCAGCAGGAGATTTGAAGTGAATCCCTCCTGCTCCGAGCTGACCCTGATAATGTTCAAAAATTTTTTTAATATCCAGATAATAACTGTTCAAATTTTCCATAACAGGTTTTTCTTTAGGTATAACAATCATCATTAACCTCAAAATAATCAAATAAATTAATAAATATTAATCGAAATTCCGGATGATCTGCAGTTTTCTTATTTTCTCCTTCTTCGCAGCCTTTCCATCGAAAGACGGATACTCTCCTGCATACGAACTATTGCATCACTGAGATCCCCGATCTCATCTTTAGATTTAATCCCAACCTCGGCATCAAGATCTCCGATGCTGATTCTCTGGGCAAGATCGGTCAATGACTTGATTTTATTTACAAGCATATTGCCATAGATCGAAACAACCAGACCTATTAAAACGATAGTGCCGATGATTATTGCCGTAATAATATATTTTGTATTAAT
>JAABPS010000461.1 GCA_011391835.1 Desulfobacteraceae bacterium | reverse complement strand
AATATGTTTGCCTCTCCAGCGCTGTTAAACACTCTGGGAAAATACGGCATACGCAAGGGAACTAAACTCCCTTCATTAAAAAGAGTTATTTCAGCAGGAGCGCCTGTATTGCCACATATCATAGAACAGTTTCATTTCATGCTGGATAATGGCGCTGTCATCCACACGCCTTACGGCGCCACTGAAGCGGTTCCGATTATATCCATCACCAGCGATGAGATTTTGATGGAAACAAAATCGCTTACGGAGAAGGGATATGGTATCTGCATTGGGCGCCCCATGAATGATATTGGCATCCGCATCATCAAGATTTCAGATAATCCCATAGACAAATGGCACAACGACCTGCTTGTGGATGATCGAGACATCGGCGAAATCATCGTTTCTTCAGGACATGTGTCCACCCGGTATTATAATAATCCTGAAGCGGACGCTCTTTCCAAAATACATGACAACGGAAAGATATGGCACAGAATGGGTGATCTTGGATGGAAGGACACACAGGGCAGAATCTGGTTTTGCGGAAGGAAAAACCATCGCGTCGTCACGGGCGACAAAACCATGTTTACCATCCCCTGTGAGTCCATATTTAACAACCATCCGCAGGTTCTGCGAAGCGCTCTGGTAGGTGTTGGGGACGCCCCCAACCAAAAACCGGTTATATGTGTTGAAATTGAAAAGGATCTCCGGTTTTCGAAAAAAAAAGAAATACGGAAAGAACTTCTTGAACTTGCTGGGAGTACGCATCTGACCAGCAGTATTGATACCATCTTGTTTCATAAATCGTTTCCTGTTGATATACGCCATAATTCCAAGATCTTCAGAGAAAAATTAAAAGTCTGGGCTGAGAAGAAGGTAAAACCTTAGGTATGGAAAGATATAGTACGTCTCTACGCTCTCCTGAAAAAGTACTCGTAACCGGTGGCGGCGGTTTTCTGGGAAAAGCCATTATCCGAAGACTTGTTGAACGTGGAGGCCGGGTATTGAGTTTTTCCAGAGGCATCTATTATGACCTGAAGAGTTTGGGCGTCACGCACATACAAGGGGACATCAATGATAGCCAAGCTGTTGAACGTGCGTGCAATGGCGTTGATCTTGTGTTTCATGTGGCAGCCAGAGCCGGCATATCCGGCAGATATTCAGAATATTATCAGACCAATGTTGTGGGCACAAAAAATGTCATACACGCATGTAAAAAACATGGTATCTCAAGACTGATTTATACCAGTTCACCCAGTGTTATCTTTGATGGAAAGGATATGGAAGGAGTTGACGAATCTGTTCCCTACCCTGCCACCTTTCATGCGTCGTATCCGAAAACCAAAGCTCTGGCTGAACAGGAAATTCTAAGCTCGCTGGATAATAAACTCAACGCCGTTATCCTCAGACCTCACCTGATCTGGGGGCCTGAGGATAACCATCTGGTCCCCAGGATCATTCAACGGGCCAGCCGTCTTCGGATTATCGGGCATGGAAAAAACACGGTGGACACCACTTACATTGGTAATGCCGCGGACGCACACATCCTTGCCGCGGATCGTTTAAAAGAGTCCCCTGATTTATCAGGCAAGATATATTTCATTTCACAGGATGAACCCATACTGTTATGGGAAATGGTCAACAATATCCTAAGAGCCGCCGGCCTGCCGGAAATAACTCAATCCATACCCAGAAGCGTTGCGTGGGGCATAGGCGCTGTTATGGAATTTGCTTATAAACTTTTTTCGCTTTCATCCGAACCCCCCATGACCCGTTTTGTTGCCAATGAACTTGCCACATCCCACTGGTTTAACATCAGCGCAGCAAAACGTGATCTGGGATATAAACCGAAAATATCAACTTCAGAAGGCCTTCAGAGGCTTGAAAACTGGCTTCAAACAAATACGCATGGGAAATCAATAAGATATGGAACTCACTGATATTGCACCTATCAAAAAATGGATGGAACTTGAAAAGGAAGTGGCGAAACGATCCGGAATGGATGCCAATGCCTTTAATCGAAACGGGGTTCGCATTTCTGAATTTAAGCACTGGGCCAATACGCTCTGCCCTGCCATAAAAGCAACGGACAAAGGCCAGGCATTTATCTGCGCAGTTGCCCATATGAATATTGCCACTATTGCCGTTCAAGAAAAAGACTTAGTCATCGAAGAATGTGATGCGGGTCTTGTAAAAATTGTCGTACCCATATTTGTAAAAGATGAGTTTGTTGGATCATTTGCCTGCTGTGGATTTCTGTTGGATGATGGATTTGTCGATTCATTTATGGTCAATAAAACCACTGAAATAGATGAAGAAGAAATCGAAAGATTATCTGACGGCATACACGCCATAACCACTGAAAAAGCCGAAGAGCTGGCAGTGTTTATTAAACACGAAATTGATAAAATTATAAGCGAAAGTAACACGTAACGAGTAAATAGTAGTTGAAATAGTTTTAAGTTTCAGGTTTTCAACCCAACCTACTTTTCAGTCATCCTGAACTTGACTCAGGATCCAGAACTGGATGCCGGATCAAGTCCGGCATGACGGCCAAGAAGAAATATCCGTAGGTTGGATAAAGCGAATATTAAAACAACAAAGAGCTAAATTACGATAAGAGGATGGAACAGGCGAATCCCAAAATATTGGTTATCGGAGGCGGAATTG
>JAABPS010000460.1 GCA_011391835.1 Desulfobacteraceae bacterium | reverse complement strand
AAAAGGATTTGACAATTGGGAGCTAATAGACAGAGACAAAAACTTTAAAAATATCAGAGAAAAAGAAATTTATAAGCAATTAACGAAGCAATAGTAAAATGATTTATAATAACATTTAGTGTTTAAAGCTTCGATCATATAAAATGCATATTCGAGATAAAAAATCAACTATTCGAATCCTCTTTCGCAGCGAATTCATTATATGTATGTTTATTATTATCGCAGTATTTGCTGCTTACTGGCAATTACCGAAGAATAGTTTCATCAGTTTTGATGATGATATCTATGTTACAAAAAATATTCATGTGCAAGCTGGATTTAGCTTGGAAAATATCAAATGGGCATTTACAACATTTCATGCGTTCAACTGGCATCCAGTTGTCTGGTTTTCGCACATGATGGATTATCAGCTTTTTGGATTGAATGCATCCATGCATCATTTAATGAGCCTGCTCTTTCATATCACCAACAGTGTGTTGCTATTTATAGTTTTAAGATCAATGACAAATACATTATGGCCCAGCGCATTTGTTGCAGTGCTATTTGCTGTTCATCCACTGCACGTTGAGTCTGTTGCATGGGTTTCGGAAAGAAAGGATCTACTTAGTACGTTATTCCTTCTACTTACAACGTTGGGTTATTATCGATATGTTAAGAAAAAAGGTATTGAAAACTATATCCCCGTATTCCTTCTTTATGCATTAGGGCTCATGTCTAAACCAATGCTGGTGACGTTGCCATTTGTATTTCTTCTTTTCGATCTCTGGCCTATCCAACGGATAAAAATTTCATATTATATTCAAAATAAAGAAATAAAAATTAAAAAAGAAAAAATATCATATTTGATATTGGAAAAAATACCTTTATTTATACTTTCTGCAGCATCCAGCGTTATTACCTTTATAGCGCAAAAGGAGGGAGGAATTGTACAGTCGCTTCAGGAATTTCCGCTTAAAATTCGTTTAGCCAATACATTTATTTCCTATATTCGTTATATTGGAAAAATGTTTATTCCTGTTGATTTAGCGTTTTATTATCCCTATCCAGCAGACTTTCTAACGTGGAAGGTATTGATTGCGCTGCTTATTATGATTTTTATAACTATATTTGCCATTAAAAAGGTAAAAGCTATGCCTTTTTTCCTTGTAGGCTGGCTTTGGTATGTGGGAACACTTATACCTGCGATTGGGCTTGTTCAGGTGGCAACACAATCAATGGCAGATCGATATACATATATCCCACTTATTGGTTTGTTTATCATTATTGCCTGGGGAAGTAAAACTTTCTACGATACATATCATTGTTCGTCAAAACTAATTACAGCTGTTTCAGCCATAGTTATAATTGTATTTATGTCTTTGACTTGGAAACAGGTTCGTTATTGGGAAAATGATATCCAGTTGTATTCACATGATGTTAAGGTAACGATAGACAATCCCCTAAGCAATTATCATCTCGGCCTGGCTATTGAAAAGCAGGGAAAAATTGAAGAAGCAATCCGGTATTACACTGAGGCGGTTCGGATTAAACCCGACTTTCTAAGGGTCAGAAATAGTCTGGGGAATGCATTTGTAAAATTGGAAAAGTATGAGGATGCGATCATCCATTACACTTATGCATTGACGCTTAAGAAGAATTATGCGGACGGTCATTTTAATTTAGGGTTTGCCTTCATGCATTTAGGGAAGACGGAGGACGCAGTTAGGCAATACAAAAGAGCTATAGAAATTGATAAGGATCATGCGGACGCGCACTATAATCTGGGTCTTATTATGTCCCGCCAGCAGCACTATAGGAGAGCTGTGGCACATTTTATAGAAGTCATTCGGATTAATCCGGCAGATGCTGAGGCATTGAACAATCTGGGAAATTTATTTTTGCGAATGGGAAAAACTAACGAGGCGATACATTATTATCAAAAAGCGGTATCAGCAAACCCGAATTATGAAGTAGCACAGCAAAATCTTGATGTGATTCTAAAACAGATGAATTCAAATAAAATACAGAAGTAAATGGCATGAAACACATTGCATATGAAACCAGCGAAAATGAAAAATCGATGAAGGGATAACATGTATAAGGGGAAAAAAGTAGTAGTTGTCATGCCAGCATATAATGCTGAAAAGACTCTTCGTATGACATATGACGAAGTAATGGCGCGAGGTATTGCAGATTTAATCATTGTGGTTGATGACAACAGTGTAGATGAGACAGTGTCCATAGCAGAAACATTGCCGAATACATTTGTTCACCGCCATGCACAGAACTTAGGCTATGGTGCCAATCAAAAAACATGCTATAAACTGGCGCTGGAGCAGGGGGCTGATATTGTGATCATGGTTCATCCGGATTATCAGTATACCCCAAAGCTTATTCCTGCGATGGCATCGATGATTGAAAGCGGCCTTTATCATTGCGTGCTGGGGTCAAGAATTTTAGGAGGTTATGCATTGAAGGGCGGCATGCCCATCTGGAAATATATTGCAAATCGATTTCTGACATTTATCGAAAATATTTTTCTTGGCGCAAAGCTTTCCGAATACCATACGGGCTATCGTGCATTTTCAAGTGATTTATTAAAGAAGCTTCCAATTGATCACAATTCAAATGATTTTGTTTTTGATAATCAGATTCTGGCACAAATTATCTGGTT
>JAABPS010000459.1 GCA_011391835.1 Desulfobacteraceae bacterium | reverse complement strand
TATTTTCTATAACGAACAAGGGAGTCCTGAACCAGTGTTCTTCCATGACGTGGCGATCCGGGAGGGTGTTTTAAACTGTGAAGTCCCGGAAAATGACAAGATGATGCACTCCAGCCATTTTCAACCGCCATCCGATAGTGAAATATCCTCCGCAATTTATGAGTTTAACCGCCAAGAAGAAAAGGAGGCGGCTTTATGATTAAAGAACTAAGCAAACTTGGAAAAATTTTGCGAAGCCAAAAGACTGAGAATGAATGGGTTCATGATGCGCTGAAGGATGAGCCAATTTCTATGGAGATCGTCATCAGCACCAATGGGGAATTTCAAAAATTCGAGTTATTTGAAAAGAAACAAACTATTGCCGAAGCTATACCCGCAAAAAAAGGAAAAGCGAGACTATTGCTCGACAAGGCAGAAGAAGTGCTTTGCTATGGCGGGGAAGCATCAAAAAAGAAACATGAGTTGTTTTTAGATAAAATAGCCAAGTACCAAAGCTTGCAGGAGCTGGCTCCGGTTGTGGCCTTTTATAAACAAAATAAAATTAATGGTCTGGAAAAAGCATTAAGTGGTTTTGAAACCGTCATTCCTGATGAAAAGAATAGAAAAGGCAATATCGGATTTCGAATTCAGTCCGAGGATAAACGTATCCATGAAAATCCGAATGTTTTGCGAAAAGTTATTGGAGAGTACGAAGCAGCGCAAAGAATGCTCTTGGCCAAAACACAAAAGAATTGTTCTATTTGTGGCAAATCAGACTATCCAGTTGAGGATATCCCGCACGGTATGATCAAAAGGGTGCCTGACGGGCAATCAAGCGGTTGTGCTCTCGTTTCGTATAATGAAAATGCATTCGAATCCTATGAGTTAAAAGGAAACAGCAACTCTTCAATATGTACCAATTGTGCCAAGACTTATGTAGAAGGGATGAATTGGCTTTTGGCATCGGGGAATGAAGTCTTTGTTAAAAACAAAAAGGGCAAAGAAAAAAAAGAGTTCAGATATACCAACCGCAAAAATTTCGGTTCGGATACAGCTATGGTGTTCTGGACCCGGAAGAACGAAAAGTTGAATGAAATAGACTATCTTGAAGCACCTAATCCTGATGATGTGGCTCGGCTGATTGAATCAGTATCTGCAGGAACCGAGCGAGACAGTCGGTATTTGGAGATTGACTGGTTTTATTCATGTACGCTGTCGGGTTCGGCTGCCCGGATAGCTGTTCGGGACTGGATTGAGACAAGTCTGTTTGATTTTCGGAAGGCGATTGCAAAGTGGTTTCAGGATATTGCGATTGATGAATATGATGCGGATTTGAAGATTACCAAAATGCATTATTCCCGGCTGTATGATCTGGCAAGAAGCTGTCAGAGGAAAAACAGTGATGGCAGTTTTGATAAAGATGATACTTCATTGGCAAGAGTGGCCGCGCATTTATGGAATGCGGCATTGAAAAACAATGGGTTGCCTCTGTGGATGCTAACCAAAGTTCTTCAGAGGGCGCGACTGGATAAATATGGTGTTACCGCAGATAGAGCGGCATTAATAAAAATTATTTTGAACCGGAATAACAAAGGAGGTGGTTTTGTGATTAAGGAAAATATTCAGAAGGGTGACAGGCCGGTTGCCTATGTGTGCGGGCAGATTTTTGCAAAACTGGAGAGTATTCAATATGCGGCATTAGGAGATAGAAATGCCGGAATACGGGAGCGTTATTTTACATACGCTATGACTTTACCTTCTGCTGCGTTCGGGCGGCTTTTTGACCTGCATTCGAAACATTATACAAAACTAAAAAATGAAAAGCCGGGGCTTGCCGTTAACTTGGATAAAGAGCTTCAGGAGTTAGTTAAAGATATCGATATCAACAAATTACCAGCTACTTTCTTGCTAGAAGAAAAAGGACAGTTTGCTATCGGATATTATCATCAACGACAGGCACAGTTCAGCAGCGCCAAATCAAAAGAAAATAAGGAGGAAAAATAACATGAACGAGGCCATAAAAAACCGGTATGATTTTGTATTTTTGTTTGATGTAAAAGACGGCAATCCCAACGGCGATCCGGATCAGGTAAATCTGCCTAGAGCAGATGCGGAAGATCAGCATGGATTAGTGACAGATGTGTGCATTAAGAGGAAGGTCAGGAACTATGTTATGCTGGAAAAGGAATGTAAGTCTCCCTTTGACATATTTATCAGACAGGAGCAGGTTTTGAATACCATTATTGATGCGGCCAAAGGTGAAGCGATCAAGGAGCGTCAGAATGATCTATGTGAAAAATATTATGATATCAGGATGTTCGGAGCAGTATTGTCAACTGGTGATAAAGGTGCCGGGACGATCAGAGGGCCTGTACAGTTTACATTTTCGCGGTCGGAAGACCGTATATTTCAGGCAGAGCATTCTATCACCCGTTGCGCTGTAACAACTGAAGAAGATGCAAAAAAACAGGAAAAAAGGGAATATGCTTCTACATTTGGGAGGAAATCAACTGTTCCCTATGCCATGTACCGCATGCACGGTTTTGTTTCTGCAATTGATGCTCGGAAAACAAAATTTTCTGAAGACGATCTGAAATTATTGTGGAAGTCATTAATCAATGCCTTTGAACATGACAGGGCAGCCGCAAGGGGTGAAATGAATCCAAGAAAGCTGGT
>JAABPS010000458.1 GCA_011391835.1 Desulfobacteraceae bacterium | reverse complement strand
TTCTGCAAGCGGCCATGATAATCGTTTTTTAAATAATCAGAAGTAATTGTGACATTTGAAATAGAATCATCTATAATATGTTTCGGCTTTTTTCCCACTATCATTTCCCGCCGTGCATGTGATGTTTCACTGAGAACACCTTATTTGCACTCTTCTATTTGCCCTAACACCTCAATTGATATCCCATTTCTGATCCTTCTTTCCAGAATTTTTATATTAGGTAAGGGGGAAAAGCATATCAAGTATGATTTTTCGATTATTGGTCTCTTTGCCGGATGTCCAGATGTACTGACAGTACTTCAGGAAACATAGAATCAGCCGATAAACCACTTATTGCGTTTGGTTTACTGGGTAATGATCAAAGGACAAAGGATTTTAAAAATGCAGCAACTGATGTTAAAAGACATAGGAAAAAAACAGATGACCGTATTCTATGTCAGGTATTTAATATGGGAATTTAAAGACGTTTACGTTTTAGGTTGGCACTGGAGACTTTTAACGGATGTTGTTTGTCGCCTTGGCGCCATGCAGAATTAAATGCCCCATTTCTTTTCGATACCTTCAGGTGTGTAAAAACGTTACACTTGGACGGTTGAAAACCCTTAAGAGTGTGTAATTTTGTTACACCCACCCCCTGTAAAAGTTCAAAATCATGGTAAAATATATATTGAAAACCTTTTGATTTTACTTTATCTTTCACATTTCTTAATAACAATTCTTTTGATAATAGGGCAAAGCAAATTTGCCCGAGAACACCCGAATAACCAGCAACTCCGTTACCATTATTCGGCTAAAATTTGCCCGTCAACTCGGGCATTAGCTTTCAGAGACGATGAAAAATAATATTAATGTAAGAGAAGCAGTAACATCTGATCTTCCCGCATATATTGATATATGCATGGAAATTTGGGGCGGGAAAGATTATGAAAAAATTTTTAACCACTTTGAAAAAAGCTTTTCCATATTTAAACCTGGATATAGCATTGCCTTGATTGATAAAGAAACAGGCGGGACAGGTGAAGGCTTACCAATAAGAAAAAAATTATCTATTTCAGAAATGAATAGAGTTGAAGAGGCAATTGATTTATATGAACCCAACGGTGATTATTTTTATATACACCCCCCTTTCCGGAAAGATTTTTAACAAATCCTTATTTTATGAGGGTTTGCGCAATATGGGCAAAAAATGTGGTTACAGAAAATAATAATGATTGTCTTTCAACATCCTTTTAAATACACATAATAAATAGCTTAACAAATATAATACTCGGCTGGTATTGTAGTCTCAGAAAAGGAGGGTTCATGCATCTGAGCTACAGCACTTCAAGCTATAAAGGACAAACCTATAAATCCTACTCCATCGCCGAATCTTACCGAGAAGGCCAAATTGTAAGAAAGCGGATCATTTGGAGAATAGGCAAACTGACGGATCAACAGGCAGAGAAGATTCGGTTGATCCTTGGAGAGGCTCAGGGTAAAGATCAGGTCATTACCAGAATGGAAGATATTGTAATCCAGGAAAGCAGGAGCTACCTTGATATAGCAGTGGTAAACCATTTATGGGACCAATGGAAACTTGATGAGGCTTTTGATTTCGATGTAACCGGCGGTTTTCTGCCGACTCATACCATAGCAAGGATTCTGACCATTAACAGATGTACAAACCCCTGTTCTCACTATTCAGTGCCGATTTGGGCTAAAAAGACAGCCTTGGAGGAGGTTTTAAATATTGATCTTTCCGGCTTAAATGATGATAAGATTTATTATGAGTTGGACAAAATTCATAAAAATCAGATCTCGATCGAAAATCATCTTTTCAAACAGACTTATGGAAAGAATCCGGAATCCTTTGGTTTTGTAAACTACGATCTGACCACAACTTATTTTGTTGGCTATAAATGTGAGCTTTCAGCCTTTCTTTTTCAATCAAACCATCCCGGGCTGTGATGTAATCATCGAGAGTTATTTTCAGCAGGATGCATATTTTATCGTAACTGTAATAGGAGAGACCGGTTCGATCCGACACCAAAACCAGAAAAAAATAAAGTAAAAGCTCATGATGGGTTAAAACACTAAAAAACCCATCGCGTAAAAAACGATGCTCAATAAACGCAAAAGATCCGGTGATTCTTCGTATTCTGTTGGGATCAAGGGGGGATTTTGTAACCATAATAAACCTCCTTTTTATCCGGATTTATCAAAAACTTCTTGCTCCTGTCTATCGAGTCCTTCTTTGCAAGATAAATTATGCTCTTTGTAACCAACCGGTATTATAGCGATTCTTTGAGCTAATGCGTCCATCTTTGCAAGACGCAACGCCTGACGCTTTCCATCCCTGTGTCGTTGCATCTTTCGGTTTCTTTGGCAGTATTCGGGATGGGATTTTCGGTATTCTTTCGAATAATCCGGATGCTGCTCTCGCCATCGACGTTGAGCGTCTTTCTGGTTGAATCGATAATCATATCTTATGCCGCTGCCATTTTGTTTTCCTGGCTCTTTGGCAAATGATACGACCACAATACCCCTGATCCTTTACACGCAAATTAGGTAAAAAAACCTGCTTGCAGTGAATACATCGATTTTCGACTTTCATGGTTTCCCTCCAGGGAGAAACTATAAAAATATTCAATCAAATATTCAGGGGGAAGAAGAAAAACTAGATTCAAAGAAAATATATTT
>JAABPS010000457.1 GCA_011391835.1 Desulfobacteraceae bacterium | reverse complement strand
TTTTATTTATAGGGTTATTATAATTAACATAATAGCTTTAAGGAAAGTCAAACATGCTAAAAGTAGGATTTATCGGATGGAGAGGGATGGTTGGTTCTGTTCTCATGGATAGAATGAAAGCCGAAAACGACTTCAGAGACATTGAGCCGCTGTTTGCATCCACCTCCCAGGTCGGCCAGAAAGGGCCTGATATTGGAAAAAATATCCCGGTGCTTCAGGACGCTTTGGATGTTAAAACATTATCTGCAATGGATATCATCCTCACCTGTCAGGGCAGCGATTATACAAAAGAGATATATCCACAGTTAAGAAATGCGGGCTGGAAAGGATATTGGATCGATGCGGCCAGTCGGCTCCGCATGGAAAAAGACAGTGTTATTATTCTCGATCCGGTAAACAGGGATGTGATAGATAAATCCCTTTCATCCGGTATTAAAAATTACATCGGAGGAAATTGCACGGTCAGCCTGATGCTCATGGCCGTAGGCGGCTTATTCAAGCACGAATACATTGAATGGCTGTCCACCATGACTTATCAGGCTGCTTCCGGAGCAGGCGCTAAAAATATGCGTGAGCTCATTTTGCAGATGTCATCCATCGGAAATGCAGCAAAAGACCTTCTGGATAAGCCATCTTCCGCGATCCTTGAACTGGACAAACGCGTACTCGAGATCATGAACAGCAGCAGCTTCCCGGTTGAGCAGTTCGGCGCTCCTCTTGCAGGGAGCCTGATTCCCTGGATTGATGCAAAAATGGAAACAGGACAAAGCCGTGAAGAATGGAAGGGGTACGCTGAAACCAATAAAATATTGCAAACAAAAAAACAGATTCCCATTGATGGTATCTGTGTGCGCATCGGCACCATGAGATGCCACAGCCAGGCCTTAACCATAAAGCTGAGGAAAAATATATCCATTGATAAGATTCAAAAAATCATTCAAGAATCCAACCAATGGGTAAAGGTCATTTCAAATGACAAAGAAAACTCATCTAAATACCTAACCCCTTCCGCGGTATCAGGCAAACTGACCGTCCCGGTTGGAAGGATTCGGAAACTGAACATGGGCCCGGAATACCTGACACTGTTTACGGTCGGCGACCAGCTCCTCTGGGGAGCCGCGGAACCCCTCCGAAGGATGTTGAGAATTCTTGTGGATTATATGAAATAGTGTTTTAGGTGTCAGGTGTTATGCTTTAAGCTAACGCCTGACATTTAAAAAGGAATGACTGCACCTGCGTGTATTCCACTCAAAACAACTGATAATTTTATATGATTATCAGATTTTCAGTCTTCAGGACCATAGGATGCGCTGACGAAGGAAGCGCATCATTCGCAGTGTGGGATACGTGATACGATGACCGATTATCGCCGTATATACATTCCTGGCGCGATGTGGTTTTCACGGTCAATCTTGCACAACGCCAAGGCAATCGTCTGTTGATTGAAAAGAGTGAAAGGATTTCGGAAAACAGGGCGAAACGGAGAGAACGGGGTTTATGGCAACGCCGGTTTTGAGCACATTTGATAACAGATCAGGACGATTTTAACCGTCATATAGATTATCTCCATTGGAATCCTGTTAAACATGGCTGGGTGCGGCGGGTCAGCCCTGAGGAATATGCCTTTCAAGCGGGTGAATGACTCAAACGATGCGCTTCCTTCGTCAGCGCATCCAATGGCCCTATCCCCCCCCATATTTTTTCGATTATTCTGTACAAAATAATTTCAATAGTCTATATTTCTTTTCAGTCTTACTCCATTTCTATCTAAATTCTGTTTATAAAAGTTGATTTTATACTGCTTCTTTTAAATTATTTTTTTTAAAATCGTCATTTCAAATTTTTGAAAGGAGGGTTTTATGAAAAACCATTTACAAATTATCTTTTTATTAATTTCATTTCCTTTAGTTGTAAACGCCAGCGGCATAACCTTAAAAGATGGTAGTCAAATAGAATGCCAAGGGGTTTGGGAAGAAGGTAATGATGTAAAGTGCTTTCAAAATGGTAGAATTTCCAGTTACCCAAAAAATCAGGTAAGCTTAGACGGAAATGTATCACCTCAAGTAAAGAGTTCACAAAATAACGAATATAGAAATGTTGAGGATGAACAGTACGAAAAACCTAAAATCGTTAAATCTGATCCAATGCCAGCAAAACAAAAAATATTTATTCAAAAAATAGAAGAGTATTATCCAAGATATTTAGCAGCACCAAATCAATTAAAGAAATCTGACTTAAGAACTGAAAGAAAAAACACAATTAATTACATTATGGATGATCTTAGAGCCGATAAATGGATCGGGGTGTTAAAATCTATGGGTACTACTTCACAAAGAGAGGCATATATCGTTATACAATTGCCAAATTCAAAAATAACATTAAGAACTAATTCTACATTAGACTTTGATAATACACTAATAAAACAAAACACTAAGTTATATGAAACAATCTCAAATTTAGAAGAGGGTGATAAAGTTGTCTTTAGTGGTACTTTTATCCCTGATAGAGAAGATTATCTTAAAGAATTCAGTATTACTGAATTAGGCTCCATGACAGAGCCTGAATTCATATTTCGATTTATAGATATTCAAAAATTAAAGATTTACGGTTCTATAAACAATAACAAGGCTGTTTTATATAAAATTTAGGATTATCAGATGAAATAATGCCAAAGTTTTTA
>JAABPS010000456.1 GCA_011391835.1 Desulfobacteraceae bacterium | reverse complement strand
GTCTTCTGCGGGAAGTAAAATCAGCGCCACAAGTATTATAGGGAAACAGCAGTGGGACGTACTGCGCGTTGATGATACAATGGAAATCAGATACGATCAATCCAATCCCGATCGTAATATTCATATGTATGGGGGCAGCCCCTCCCTTGTTTTTGCCTTTTTCATGCTGTTAATGGGAACCGTGTTTATAATTTTCGGATGTTTTCGCTTAGCAAAAAGTTTCAGAAAATTGCCACCAAGAATTAATAAAATTTCAAAAATGCAAAAAAAGGGGAATTAAGTTGCGGGAAGGGCTGACTAAACCACGTTATGTATTAATTCTAGTTTCCTGTATATTTCTTGCGGTAATATTGCTGATTTCATTTAAGGTGGTTTCGTATGGATTTATACCTTCTGACGATGCAATGCGTCATGTGGCAAAAGCTATTTCCGGAAAAGACTGGGTAGATATTCTGGTTTTACGCCCGGAAATTACCATGGATAGCCACGTAGGCTGGCACAAATTGCTGGAATTTATTCACAAAACAACAGGCCTTGAGAAAGACGGACTGATTGTTTTTTCTGTTATTTTCCTTTTTTTTCTATTTTGTGTTGCCCCGATATTTTTTTTAAAAAGACCGGAAGCCTGGCTTATTACTTTTCTGATCATTGCAATAGCTAACTTTGCTTTAATATTTCGTATTTTTCTGGGCAGGCCTTTTATCTTCACCATGGCGGTTGTTGTTGTCTTGGGTTATTTGTGGCCGCGTTTTAAGAAAAAACCTATACATTGGCCATCCGCAATAATTTTAACTATTCTGATAGCTTTGGCTACATGGATTCATTGCCTATGGTATATGTTTGCTCTGCCGGTTTTATGTTTTTTCCTCGCCCGCGAATGGCGCGCCGGTGTCGTTGTTTCTCTATGCACTGTAGTTGGGGTTGGTGTCGGTATGATTATGACCGGACATCCCATCCAATTTTTCTATCAGACACTTGGTAATTTTTTCCATAGCCTTGGGGACCACTCGCTAGTAAGCCAGCTTGTTGGAGAATTCAAGCCTTTTAACGGCGATGTCATTATGGTTTTTGTTGTATTTGGTATGCTGACATGGCGCGCACTTCGCAATTCATGGAATTTAAAAGCAATATACACGCCGATATTTATTCTGGTGATTATTAGTTGGGTTTTAGGTTTTGTGAATGTTCGCACTTGGCTTGATTGGGGAATACCGGCTCTGTGCGTATGGATGGCGCTGGAATTTGAAGATTATCTGAAAAGTTCTATGGATTCATTATCCATGAAACGGGTGTGGATCACCCTTGCGGTAGCTTGTGTATTGTTTATTTCCATAACCAGTGACTACAACAGTCGCTGGACGAGCAGTAAGTCCGCGCGGTATCTTTCCTTGGAAAATCCTGAACACAAAAATTGGCTTCCGGGGAAAGGCGGTATTATTTACAGCAATTCCATGTATGTTTTTTATCAAACATTTTATGCTAACCCCCACGCGGACTGGCGTTACATGCTGGGATTTGAACCAACAATGATGCCTCCGAAAGATCTTGCCATTTATAGAAATATTCAACTGAATTATTATTTTGCTAAGGCATACGAACCTTGGGTCAAAAAAATGCGACCGGAGGACAGGATGATTTTAACCGGCATAGGAATGCCCTCTATCAAAGAACTTGAGTGGAATTTAACGGTCTCGGGTACATGGGTGGGCCGTTTACCAAGAAAATAATAATGGTGATCTTAAGCATAAAAAGGCTTTTTGCCGATGAGCATATGATTGAATGGTATGGGAAATTAAGAAATAATGAGAGAGCCATTTTTAGAAACAATTTTACGGCAATTAAGAGTCAGGAGAGTCTTGCCTACGCTCAAGCGATATCCTGATTGCCATTTGCTTGATATTGGTTGCGGTTGGGATTATCGCTTACTTAGAACTGTAGAGCCTTTCGTAAAGAATGGTATTGGCATTGATTACAAAGTACAGGAGATGGACAACGGTAAAATAAAAACGATAAAGATGATTATGACTGATGCTTTGCCTTTTGCATCTGAATCTTTTGATGTGGTTACAATGTTGGCGGTACTTGAACATCTTTCTGATCCTCCGAATATGGTAAAAGAAATTGGACGGGTTCTGAAAAAGAACGGAAGAATTGTGATAACGGTGCCCAGCAAAGCCGCTCAACCTGTTTTGGAATTTTTATCGTACCGGTTGAAAATAGTTAATGCTGATGAGATAAAAGATCATAAAAAATACTATAATCGTGCCGAGCTTGAAAAATTATTTTCTCAAGTGGGTATGCTCATAGAACATCATGAATATTTTCAAATGTGCATGAATAATTTTTGTCTTATCAAGAAGCCGTAAGTGAAAAATTATTAATAAATCTGCCGAAAATATGATTACTATAAGATGAAAACTACCGGATTTTTTGATTATTATGAAAATATTGATGATTAGTTCATCATATCCGCAAAACGCGGAGGACTGGCGCGTACGCTTCGTGAGCGACTTTGTTTATGCGATGGCACAAAAGAAACAGGTGAAGCTTCACCTCTGGGCTCCGCCTGGCGAGAAGCCGTCTTCAGTAATAGACTCATTAACAGATGATGAATCCATATGGTTGCGGCAGCTGATGGATAGAGGGGGAATCGCCCACATATTACGCTCTAGAGGAATCCAGAGATTATTTGT
>JAABPS010000455.1 GCA_011391835.1 Desulfobacteraceae bacterium | reverse complement strand
CGTGTGCTCTTCCGATCTTGATCCCTGCCATGATTACGGGTAACAGCTGAATGATATGGTTTGCCAGAGTAAAGCTTGCAGCTTCGCTTGCTGAAACACCAAAAAGGGTCAAGGCAAATACACCTCCCGCCTCCCATAAACCCCAATACCCGGGAGCTGATGGCAGCGCAATAAAAAAACACAGGATAATCATGAATATACATATTTCTATAAACGTCAGTGATAGCCCTGGAAAGCCTAATGATAACAGATAATAAGAAAAAGCTGCCAGGAGCCATATAACGACAGACAAGCTAAGACAACGAACAATCTCTAACGGCTTTTTTATAATTGAGAATCCGGATCCAATATGATTCATAAAGCCAACTATCGGTGTGCAGATCGTTTGTTCAATCGTTAGTTGAAGCTGATGATGCCTGCGAAGAAATATAGCAGGAAGTCGCAGGATAAAAGCGTTCATCTTTCCCCTGACCCTTTCTGATCCCACAAGCACCATAAAGCAGATGATAATTATTCCCAGCTTTACCATGCCGGCGCCCACAGATAACAGCAGGGATCTGTTGAGATGGTACGTCCCGAATACGATATCCAATTTCGGATCAATGCGAATGGTTTTAAACATCACCGCAAAAAAAACAACCAGAATGATGATATCAAACATCCGTTCAGCAGCTACGGAAGCCAGTCCGGTTGAAAATGGAACGTCTTCTAATTTTTTAAGAACAACCGGCCTGGCAATTTCACCTGCCCGTGCCGGCAGCACACAGTTCAGCATAAATCCGATCATCAGCGGATGATAGGCTCCGGCAAAGGATATTTTTCTGCTGGGTCCTAATATAACTTTCCATCGGACAGCGCGTAAGACAAAACTCAGCATAACAGCGGCAATCGATGGAAGGATCCAAAAAACGTTCAGGCGCAATACAGATTCCAGGACATCCGAGAATGAAACATTTCTCAGTGCAAAATAAAAGGTGAGTACGGAAATCAGCAAGCCAAATACAAGGGAAAAAACAAATCTCTTTTTCATGTATGAACTGTCATCATCGTGTCTGTATTTATATTGAAAGAATCTCTTTTGTCAGTTCTATATCTTTTTTAATCTGGCCGGAAAGCTCATTTATATTGGAAAATTTCTTTTCGTCCCGGATACGTTTTACAAAATTAACCCGTATGTTTTCCCCGTAGATATCTTTTTTGAAATCAAGAAGATGAACTTCAACTGTAAACTGATAGTCTTCAAACGTTGGACTGTATCCAATGTTTGCAACACCCTGGTATTGTTTATCCAAGCACTCTACGGTAACGGCATAGATCCCTGCTTTGGGGATCAGCTCATCACTGAGTTTGATGTTTGCCGTTGGAAAGCCAAGGAGTTTTCCGCCTCGATCCCGGCCATGGATGACCTGCCCCCTGACCTGGTAATATCTGCCAAGCATTTTCTGGGCATCGTCAACCTTTCCTTCGATGACAAGGTTTCGAATTGCCGTGCTGCTGATTCTGCTGAATGTGTCATGCGGCGCAATAATCCAATCGTTTAGAATGACTTCAAATCCCCCATCATCTGCAAGGCGGCTCAGCAACGTGATATCACCTTCTCTATTTCTGCCGAATGTATAATCCTTGCCGATAATAATTGCCTTCATCCCTATCTTTTTCACAAGAATATCTTCAATAAATTCCCGCGCAGATAACGAGGCAAATTTTTTGTTAAATGGAATACAGATCAGTACATCGATGTTTGATTTCTCAATAAGCTCTTTTTTCTGTTCGTACACTGTTATCAGCGGGGGATGATTCTTCTTTTTAAGAACCCGCATGGGATGGGGTTCAAAGGTAACGGCAATGGCGGTACCATTGATTTCCGCTGCTTTTTTGACAACTTCATGTAATAGGGATTGATGGCCTATATGTACACCATCAAAATTGCCAATGGTTACCACACCGTTTTTAAATGGCTCTTTTATATCATCTAAATGCTCAATGAGTTTCATTCTCTAAAACCTGCGGGTATCTTAAAATTAGCCATGACAATATAGTAAAATTTTCACAGGGTCAACTGTGCCATACACGATACGTGGGCCGCTCCCATCCAATGATCATTCTATTAAAATCCTTGACATAATCATTTAAAAGGGTTACGTGTTTCATCCTCGTTTCAGATAGTAAAGGTTGAATTCCCTGTATGTAATGCCGAAGTGGCGGAACTGGTAGACGCGCTAGGTTCAGGGTCTAGTGAAGGTTTCTTCGTGGGAGTTCGAGTCTCCCCTTCGGCACTCCTCATCTACAATACCGTTAAGCAAACCGGATTTCTCTCACGATAAAATCAAAAACTCCGGGCATGGATCTATGCAGGCCATCCGTTTTTAGCAGGACTAACCCAATGTATCTGTTTGGTATTTTGGTGATTATGAATTGAATCCCGCACCATGCGGGAAGTACCACCGAATGTGGAAACTGGATAAAACGGAGGGTTTTTCAAAGGTCGTTATTCGCCTATAAACTTATCGTCCTTAAATTCACCAATCTGTTTTTTGCCGTCCGGGAAAGTATATTCGCCTTTTCCATGCATCTTACCGTCTTTGAACTCACCTTCATATTTTCTGCCATCCGGATGGGTCAGCGTCCCTTTGCCATTCATCTTGTCATTTGCATACTGCCCCACATATTTACTCCCATTGGGCCATGCATATGTTCCTTCCCCTTCTCTTTTCCCATTGACCCAGCTCC
>JAABPS010000050.1 GCA_011391835.1 Desulfobacteraceae bacterium | reverse complement strand
TAAAAGGAAATCAGGAATATAGCTTGAAAATATTTGCCAAAAAAAACAAAGAAGATAAAAACCGTCCATGCATATCTTCCGGAAGTACCCAGCCATTTGAAATCCCTGATTACCAGGCAAACCATTTCACGGAAAGTTTGCTGAAGAAGTAAAAGGCATACGGCAATCATCGAAAGGAGTAATGCTATGACACGGGTTGGCATTGTTGGCGCCACCGGTTATACGGGCGCTGAACTTGTCCGTCTGCTCTCCGCTCATCCGGGCATTGAGCTGACCGTTCTGACATCGCGCCAGTATGAAGGTGTTCGGTTTGATCATGTTTTTCCTGCCATGGCAGGCAGGATCGATTTATCCTGTGAAGCATTTTCCGTCAATACCCTGTGCGATAAAGCGGATTTTGTATTTATGGCACTGCCGCACAGTCTCCCCATGCAATATATCCCTGAACTAATTCACCGGGGAAAAAAGGTGGTAGATCTTTCAGCCGATTTCAGGTTCAATAACCCGGCGATCTATGAATCGGTTTATCAGTCCCATGTGGCAAAGGATCTGATGAAAGAAGCCGTATATGGGTTAAGCGAAGTATATTCAGATAGAATTCGGCGGGCGTCGCTGGTTGGAAACCCCGGCTGTTATCCAACAAGTATTCTTCTGCCCCTTATTCCCTTGATAAAAAAGAACCTGATTGATCTTGATTCCATGATCGCTGATTCCAAGTCCGGGGTCAGCGGTGCAGGCAGGTCCCTTTCGCTGACAACCCATTTTTGTGAAGCCAATGAATCCTTCAAAGCATACAAGATTGGTACGCACCGGCATACCCCTGAAATTGAAGAAATTCTGAGTGAACACGCAGGCAAACCCATCAGTATCTCCTTTGTCCCTCACCTGCTGCCCATAACACGAGGGATGCTTTCAACCATCTATGTCAATCTCAATAAGAAAATCAGCGCAGAAGATGTACGCGGATGCCTCCATTCGTTCTATGCCCGCCGGCCTTTTATCCGGATCCGTCCCGAGAATCAGCCGCCGGATACACTGTATGTACGGGGAACGAATTATTGCGACATCGGGCTGAAACTGGATCAAAAAAATAACCGGATGATTATCGTTTCAGCCATCGATAATCTGGTAAAAGGCGCATCCGGGCAGGCGGTGCAGAATATGAATATCATGCTCGGCCTTGAAGAAACAACAGGCCTCACCCTTCCTCCATCTGCCATATAGCGTTGGCCAAATCCTTATCTTGACATCGATTTTTTATTGAACTATTAGGATTCAGGATTATACATTTCAGGCAAACGCCATAGTATTTTATAACTATTTTTTAAAAGGAGATATAACATGTCAGCAAAACTTATCAAAGGCACAGAAATCCGTGAACGAATTCTCGATGAGATCACAGAAGAAGTCGCCCAGATCAAGAAAAAACACGGTGTTGTTCCGGGTCTTGTAACAATTCTCGTTGGAGAAAATCCCGCCTCTATATCCTATGTCACACTGAAAATCCAGACCGCTCACCGGGTGGGCTTTAAAGAAATCCAGGACAGCCAGCCGGTTGATATTACAGAAGCCGCTCTGTTGGCCCTCATTGACAAATACAATAAAGATGATTCAATCAACGGCATTCTTGTTCAACTCCCTCTGCCAAAGCACATTGATGAAAAGAAAGTATTAAACGCCATTGATCCGGACAAGGATGTGGATGGATTTCATCCGGTAAATGTTGGGCGTCTGATGATTGGCGGCTCTGAAGTAAAATTCCCTCCGTGTACACCCGCGGGCATACAGGAAATGATTGTCAGGTCGGGTGTAAAAACCAGCGGCGCGGAAGTGGTAGTTGTCGGCCGTTCAAATATTGTGGGCAAACCGATTGCAAACATGATGCTGCAAAAAGGTGATGGTGCAAATTCAACAGTGACCATTGTTCATACGCGGACGAAAAATATGGATGCACACTGCAAGCGCGCAGATATTCTTATTGTCGCGGCGGGTGTACCCGATCTTGTAAAACCGGAGTGGATCAAACCCGGAGCCTGTGTGATCGATGTTGGAGTCAACCGTGTGGGTGAAAAGATCAGCGAAAAAACAGGAAAACCCGTGGCCATTCTTAAAGGGGATGTTGATTTCGAAGCTGCAAAGGAAATTGCCGGCTGGATCACACCTGTCCCCGGCGGCGTTGGACCCATGACCATCACGATGCTGATGAAAAATACCCTTAAATCGCTCAAATTCAAACTGGGCATCTAATCATAATCAAATGGCAACAACAGGGGGCCCTGCCTCGGGGCCCCTGTTTCTTTCGTGTCATTCGGGACGACATACCGAAACAGGGTGTCCTGAATCGTCAGCCACTCCAGGCGGATCGTTCACAATAATGAAGGAAAAAACCTGCTGAAAAATCAATAAAAAAAATATGTTAAAGTCTTGACACACTTTTAAAACCATGCTAAAAAGTCTCTGTTAATTAACCTTCCATTTAACTGCTTGATATAAATGATATTTTATTTGTTGACATGGCGGAAAATCATGAATGAGAAATAACCCTCAACAGGAGCTATTATGATGCGGGAAAAAATATCTATTTTTATAGTCAGTACATCATCAGGTTCTCCGGTAAAACAAATAACAGCTTCTAAAACCGTCGCGCGATACGTCGGTTGCGTTCTGGCTGTATGTATCGTCCTGTTTGGTTATATTCTCTTCGATTACACCATCTTAAAAATAAAAAATATCAAAGGAAAATATATTGAGCAACAAGCAGAAATCCAGAATCAGCGCAAGCAGATTCAGGGATTTGCCGAAGAGATTACTTCGCTTAAAACAAAACTGCTTGCGTTAAACAAATTTGAAAGCCAGATACGGTTTATCGCCAATATCGAAAAAAGTGATGAATCAGAAGACCTGTTTGGCGTTGGCGGTTCCATACCCGAAGATCTTGACACACGTGTTCCGCTTACTGCAAAACATAACAGTCTTCTTCGAGAAATGCACGAACAGGTCAAACAGCTTCACCAAGCTTCAACCATACAAAATGAGAAGCTCAACGCACTCTATAATCATTTTAAAGAACAGCGCAGTCTTCTCGCCTCTACACCCGCCATCAGGCCCATTCGCGCTTCTGAAAAAACAAAAGGAACGATCTGGTGGCCTACGTCAAAGTTTGGATACCGCAAATCACGATTTACGGGTCTGCGTGAATTTCATCAAGGTTATGACCTTGCCACAAAAGTAGGAACACCCATTGTTGCTACTGCCAATGGTGTGATAACATTTGCAGGGCCAAAGGGAAACTGGGGAAATATTGTGATCATTGATCATGGCCATGGATTAATGACCAGTTATGCCCATTGCGATAAAGTATTGAAAAGAAATGGCGAAAAAGTAAAAAGAGGCGATACCATCGCATTGGTCGGTGATACAGGAAGAAGCACAGGGTCCCATGTCCACTATGAAGTTCACCTGAACGGAGTCCCGGTGAATCCTGAAGAATACATCCTCAACTAAGATATAAGGAAAGTCCATTTCACTTAGGCGTTAGGCTTACCGCCTGCCCGGTTCTATCGGACACCGAATAGCCCGGTGGTTCCTGCTTAAATGAATATATCTGCCCGGAACCAAAATTCCCATGATCATCCAGCTCAACCTTCAGTACAGGTGCCACTCCTTTTACTCCCGTGATGGATATATCCCCATACGTACAGAAATTTCCCAGTGAATAAGCTATCAGCTTATTTTTGTATAATTCCATAGCTCGTAGAACATGCGGACCATGCCCGATCTCTGACCGGAATAACCTGGATCACTCAGGAATATGAAAATTACCACCAGCACTAATTAAATGCTTCTTCATGATATGATTTTTGAATTTATGTTAGGATGGACACATGATTCACAAAAATAATTGTTGCCGTATTGGGAATATGGTATAAGTATATTCTTACATGGAATATATCGTTATCGCTCACCTATTTCAAGGAAGTTATTTTAAATGATTGGATATTTTTTAACAAAAGTATTTGGAAGCAAAAACGAACGTGAATTAAAAAGGCTCCAGCCGCTTGTGGAACATATCAACTCGCTAGAGTCCGAAATAAAAGCCATGAGTGATGAAAAACTCAAAGGCCAGACATCTCTTCTTAAGCAGCGTTTTGAGAAGGGTGAATCACTTGAAAATCTGCTCCCTGAAGCATTTGCGACTGTCAGAGAAGCCTCTGCCCGAGCCCTTAACATGCGGCATTTTGACGTCCAGCTCATTGGCGGTATTGTCCTGCACCAGGGGAAGATAGCGGAAATGAAGACCGGTGAAGGGAAAACGCTTGCCGCAACCCTGCCTGCCTACTTGAATTCCCTTGCAGGTAAAGGAGTTCATATTATTACGGTGAATGATTATCTGGCCAAACGGGATACGGAATGGATGGGGCATATTTACCGTTTTCTCGGTCTTTCGGTTGGCACGATACTTCATGGACTGGATGATAGGCAGCGCCAGGAGGCATACGGTTCGGATATCACCTATGGCACCAATAATGAGTTTGGTTTTGATTACCTCAAAGATAATATGAAGTTTGACCTTGAATCGGTTGTTCAGGGTGACCTCAATTTCGCCATTGTTGATGAGGTGGACAGCATCCTCATAGATGAAGCCAGAACCCCATTAATTATTTCGGGCCCCGCCGAAAAATCCACAGATCTCTATTATCAGGTGAATCAGATCATCCCGCGCCTGAAACGGGATATCGATTACACCATTGATGAAAAAGCAAGGGCAGCGGTTTTATCCGAAGAGGGTATTGCCAAATCAGAAGGCCTTTTATCTGTTGAAAATCTGTACGATCCGAAAAACATCGAAATCCTGCATCATATCAATCAGGCATTAAAGGCCCATACGCTTTTTAAAAAAGATGTGGATTATATTGTGAAAGATAACTCAGTCATCATCGTTGATGAGTTTACCGGCCGTTTGATGCCTGGACGCCGTTACAGTGAAGGCCTGCATCAGGCTCTGGAAGCCAAGGAAAACGTAAAAATTGAAAATGAAAACCAGACCCTTGCATCCATTACATTTCAGAACTACTTCAGAATGTACGACAAGCTGGCTGGAATGACAGGGACAGCAGACACAGAAGCCACCGAATTTAAAAAGATTTATGATCTGGATGTTGCCGTTATTCCCACCAATAAAACAATGATCAGAACCGATTTCCCGGATGTTATCTATAAGACCAAAAGAGAAAAATACGAAGCTGCCATCAATGAAATTGTGGAACTTCATAAAAAAGGCCAGCCCATTCTTGTGGGAACGATTTCCGTTGACGTATCGGAATCCCTTTCCAATAAATTAAAAAAACGGGGAATCAAACATAACGTTCTGAACGCTAAAAACCACGAACGGGAAGCTGAAATTATTGCCATGGCCGGCCAGAAGAGCGCAGTGACCATTTCCACCAACATGGCAGGCCGTGGAACCGATATCGTGCTGGGCGATGGGGTAATAGACCTCGGAGGGCTTCATATTCTTGGAACAGAAAGACATGAAAGCAGACGGATCGACAACCAGCTTCGAGGCAGATCCGGCAGGCAGGGTGATCCCGGATCATCCAGGTTTTTTCTGGCCCTGGAAGACGATCTCCTCAGAATCTTTGGAGGCGAACGGATAACAGGTATTATGGAGCGGCTGGGCATGCAGGAGGGAGAGCCCATTGAACACAGTCTGATTAGCCGGGCTATTGAAAATGCCCAGGCAAAAGTTGAAGGACACAACTTTGATATCCGGAAGCACCTGCTCGAATATGACGATGTCATGAACCAGCAGCGGGAAGTCATTTATAAACAAAGACGGGAAGCGTTAAATGGTGAAAATATTAAGGACGCTATCATTGATATGATACATGAAAAATCCCAGGAAATAGCCTATACGTTTGCGGACGAGAAGACCCATCCTGAAGAATGGAATATTAAAGGTTTAAACGATGCGGTTTTTAAGCAATTCAATTATCGCCTGGAAAAACTCGATGGGCATCTGGCAGATGGGATGACCGCTGAACAGCTCGCTGAATTGATAGTAAACGCCTCTATGGACGTTTATAACAACAAAGAGAAAGCCGTAGGAGAACCAAATTTCAGACGTCTTGAACATTTTATCATGCTTCAAACTGTAGACAATCTGTGGAAAGATCATCTCTTAAGCATGGACCATCTGAAAGAAGGCATTGGCCTTAGGGGATATGCCCAGCAAAACCCTCTGCTGGTGTATAAAAAAGAAGGGTTTGAAATGTTTCAGGATATGATTTCAAGGATTAAAGATGAAATCGTTGAGATGTTATTTAAGATTCAGATTTCAGAACCCGAAAAAATGTCCACCTACAAACCGCAGGAAGAACGGCAGATGATATTTTCAAGCAGCGATGAACCCCACGCTAAACAACCGGTAAAACGCGACGGAGAAAAGATCGGCAGAAACTCGCCATGTCCCTGCGGGAGCGGGAAAAAATATAAAAAGTGCTGCGGTGCATAACTTCAGCTTTTTCATATTTCATAAAAAATATTCAAAATTATTGACATTTGGCTCCGGAGGATAAAAAATGAGCCAATATCATCCTGAATCAGAAGGCGACGTAACCTCTGAGGTTGATGAGGAAATTACCGAACCGCCCATGTATAAAGTTCTGCTGCACAACGACGATTATACAACCATGGAATTTGTTGTGCAGATACTGTTGATTGTATTTCACAAATCCTATGAAGATGCGACACGAATAATGCTAAACGTGCACAGATCGGGAATAGGTGTTTGCGGTATTTTTACCCATGAAGTCGCCGAAACAAAAGTGGATCTGGTACATACCCTGGCCAGAGAAAATGAATTTCCGCTCAAATGCACAATGGAGAAAAATTAGATTATGATCAGCAAAGAGCTCAGTGCAACACTTAGTTTTGCCGTGTCCGAGGCAAAAAAGCGGCGTCATGAGTATGTAAGCATTGAACATGTACTTTTTGCCATACTTCATGATCAAGACGGCATTGAAATTATTGAAAATTGCGGAGGAAGTGTTGAAAATCTGAAAACCAGCCTTGAACACTTTTTCAACGAAAAAGTGGAAAGTATCCCTGAAGATAATGAATACCTTCTCCAGCAGACCATCGGCTTTCAACGGGTTATTCAAAGAGCCGTGAACCACGCGCGATCCGCAGAAAAAGCAGAAGTAGCAGTCAGCGACATTCTTGCATCCATCTTTCAGGAAAAAGATTCCCACGCGGAATACTTTCTGTCACGAGAGGGTGTCTCACGGTTAGACGTTTTAAACTATATCTCCCATACCATCCCCAGGGAACAGTTCCGGGAGGACGACGGGGAATTTGTAAAACCAGACAAGGCGGATAAAAAGAGGAAACTCAGCCCCCTGGAGGTATTTACAACTGATCTGGTTGTCAGCGCCCGGCAGGGTCTGCTGGATCCCCTGATTGGACGCGAACTTGAAATTGAGAGAACCATGCAGGTTCTTTGCCGAAGGCGAAAAAACAATCCGATTTTCGTCGGAGACCCGGGTGTTGGGAAGACAGCGCTTTCCGAAGGACTTGCCCAAAAAATTCATCAGGGCGATGTTCCCGATATGTTAAAAGAGGTTCACATCTACTCGCTGGATATGGGATCCCTTCTGGCTGGAACAAAATTCAGAGGAGATTTTGAACAAAGGCTCAAAGGCGTTATCGCCGCTCTGAAAAAGAAGAAAAACGCTATTCTTTTTATTGATGAAATCCATACGATTGTTGGCGCAGGCGCTACCAGCAGCGGCACCATGGACGCATCCAATATTTTAAAACCTGTCCTCGCCGGTGGCGGCATCCGGTGTATTGGATCCACCACGTATGAAGAGTATAAAAATCACTTTGAAAAAGACCGCGCCCTGTCCCGACGTTTTGAAAAGATAGAAATCACCGAACCCCCTCAGTCTGAAGCAGTCAAAATTTTAAAAGGCCTAAAATCCCGTTATGAAGAACACCATGGTATTGTTTATACGGATCAGGCCTTAAAAACAGCCGTAGAATTGTCTGCAAAGTTTCTCAATGACCGTTTTCTGCCCGATAAAGCCATTGATGTCATTGATGAGGTAGGCGCTTACATGAAGCTGTCCGGGTCACCGAGAAGGAAAAAAATCAATCCGTCTGACATTGAAAGTATCGTTGCCAAAATGGCAAAAATTCCTCCACGAAGCGTATCCACCTCTGATAGAACAAAGCTGGAAGTTCTCGACGAAAGGCTCAAGTCCGTTGTTTTTGGCCAGGATGACGCGATTAAATCCCTTGTCACATCCATCAAGCGCTCCCGCGCAGGACTGGCATCTCCCGGCAGACCCATTGGATCATTTCTCTTCACCGGCCCCACGGGAGTTGGCAAAACAGAAGTGTCACGACAGCTTGCGATTATTCTGGGTGTCGAATTTCTCCGATTTGACATGAGCGAATACATGGAAAAACATGCTGTTGCCCGGCTCATCGGCGCGCCGCCCGGCTACATTGGTTTTGATCAGGGAGGACTGCTTACAGACGGCGTACGGAAAAAACCGCATAGTGTGCTGCTGTTAGATGAAATAGAAAAAGCCCATCCGGATCTGTTTAATATTCTCCTTCAGGTCATGGATCACGCGACACTCACGGATAACAACGGTAAAAAAGCTGACTTTAGAAACGTGATTGTGATCATGACGTCCAATGCAGGCGCAAGAGAGATGAGCACACAGCCAATCGGTTTTGGAGAAGCCGACTATGACACAGAAAGTAAAGGCAAAAAGGCCGTTGAAAAGTTTTTCAGCCCTGAGTTCAGAAACCGCCTGGATGGCATTATATCCTTTAATGGCCTGACTGTTGACATCATGGAACGGGTGGTTGATAAGTTTATTGCTGAACTCAATGAACAGCTTGCTGTAAAAAAAGTTGCCTTCACCCTGTCGCCGCAACTGCTAAACTGGCTCGCCATAAAAGGCCATGACCCCAGAAACGGCGCAAGACCCCTTTCCAGGTTAATCCAAACAGAAATAAAGGACAGACTCGCGGATGAAATTTTATTCGGCCAGCTTTCAAAGGGCGGTCTGGTTTCAGCAGATATTAAAGATGATGTGATTCATTTCACCTTCAGTGAATAAGTGTGCCCGTTCTATATTCTATAAAAAGAAGATTTCGCCAAACTGCTTCTTTCTTGCACTGAGTATCAAAACCCTATGACCATCTTCCGGCTCTCCGATACACTCGCATTTCCTCAGCCCCATCTCGCGGATCAGGACGGTCTCTTGGCGGTGGGCGGAGATTTGAGCCAGGAACGCCTTTTGCTGGCCTATCGGCTTGGCATATTCCCATGGTTTCTCGAAGGGGAACCTTACCTCTGGTGGTCACCGGATCCCCGTCTGGTTCTCTATCCGGATGAGCTGATTGTTTCCAAAAGCCTTAAAAAAACCATGAAGCAAAATACATTTCACATTACCTTTGATTCTGCGTTTCATCAGGTCATCCAATCGTGCGCGAACACACGGGAAAAAAAGAATGAAGCTACCTGGATTGTTCAGGAAATGATCCATGCCTATGTCAACCTCCACCAATCAGGATATGCCCATTCAGTTGAAGCGTGGAGCAACGGAAAACTGGCAGGTGGACTGTACGGGGTCGCCCTGGGGAGATGCTTTTTTGGGGAGTCCATGTTTTCAAATAAAAGCAATGCGTCAAAAGTTGCATTTGTCCATTTAGTCCAATATCTGAAGAAGCAGTCCTATCAAATGATTGACTGCCAGGTTACCACAGCCCATTTGAAACGATTTGGCGCCAGGGAAATCCCGAGAAAAGAGTTTTTAAAACAGCTTGACCTGGCCATGAAATGGCCAACCAATAACCGGTCATGGAATCCACATCCGGCGGATCGTGATTCCATCCAATAGGGGCTTTCCCAGAAACCAGAACAATGATATATTGGATATGTTGAAAACGCACTCACGTCATTGCAAATTCACTTAAACTTCGCAAAAGGGGGATTGTGTTCATGGAAAAAGATTGTTTATTCTGTAAAATTATCAATGGAGAGATACCGACTGAGTTTTTACACAAGGATGACACCATCGTTGTATTTCGTGATATCTATCCGCAGGCGCCGGTTCACCTCTTAATTGTCCCCACCACGCACATCAGAAGTGTCAATGACCTGACCGATGCCAACAGACCTATTCTGTCAGAAATGATGATGACTGCTAAAGAAATGGCAAAAAAAGAAGGCGTTTCAGCATCCGGCTACCGGGTATTTGTCAATGTGGAAAAAGGTGGCGGACAGGTGATTTTTCACCTGCACATGCATCTGGTTGGCGGGTGGAAATAAAACAAATCGTTGTTTGATAACCCCTTGAAAGGAGTTGTATATGAAGCGTAAACATGCCGTCCAACAATACCTGAATTTCCTGTGCTGCATCATTCTTTTTATATCCTTGGTGCTTATTGGCTGTGACAGCCAAAAGGACAAAGGCACCATGTATGAAGAGTTTGACGGCGTCATGGTTTTTTACCAACCCCACGATACCGTGCTTTACCGCGAACTTCTGCCGGACATATTTGACATGCCCGATACCCCTCTGGTTGAAATGTTTGTTATTGATTATTATAAAATGGCATCATGGACGATCAAACCCTATCGTGAAGCCGCTGTTTTTCTGCTGGCCACATACAACGGCAAGGAAGCCTGGCACTGCATTACCATGCCTGTAACCACCAACGAAGCCCGTCTTGGAGGAATCATTTACCTTGGGTATCCAAAAGCAATGGGAGACATCTCTCTGGAAAGGAACAACACGCACTATACCGGAACGCTCAAGGCTGAAAACAATACCGTCTTGAATATCTCGCTGAACACAAAAGACCATCGGATTACATCAGAAGAAAAAAAATGGTTTGACCGGCTCACAGGTATTCCTTCGCTGAATATTTTAAATGGAGAAGTGATTAACCCCCTGCCCGGCAGCGAGAAGCAACCTCGGAGCCTTCTTGAGCTCTCTGAAAAATATCCGGATCTTTTTGAGGTCAACGTTGGCAAAGCATCCATCTCGCTTTATCCTGATGCCGCAACAGCTTACAGTGACTGGAAGGACAAGGCCTTTCGCATTGAACCCAAAAACATCGTTTTGTCTTACTATTTTAAGAGCAAATATGGATTTAGTTTTGGAAAGGTTGAAAAGGTTGGGAATAAATAATCCCTTATCTAAATTGTCAAGGAGCGATGAAAAAGATTTTTATATTTTTGTCCTCATGTTCGAGGGAAAATATGGTGAGGAAGCGGCCCTGGAATATGTTTAGCGCATGACTGATGATTCAACCACCTGGCGGAGGATGTTCAAGCTCTGGCAGATAAAACACTGGCCTATTTCGGGGCCAGGAAACAATAGGAGAATCCAAATGAAATGGATAACCCGATCCCATGTTCATGTTGACCGGGTGGCCTGCCCCTGGCTGATCACCCGATTTGTCGATTCAGAAGCCGAATTTCTGTTCATGCCCAAGAGCAGGGTGTTGGAAACCGCCCAAAAGACCGGCGCAATTCCTTTTGATACGGAAGGAGCTGATCTGCACCATAGAAAAGACCGGTGCACCTTCGATGCGATTATTGAGGATTACCAATTAACCGACCCGGCGCTGCTGCGAATGGCCAAGGTGATCAACGCGGCGGACACCGATCGTCTGGATGCCGATCCCCTGGCAGCCGGTTTCGAGGCCATTGCCGTGGGATACGGCCTGCGTTTCCCGGATGATCTGGAGAACATCAAAAGGCAGTTTGAGGTCTACGACGCCCTGTATGCCTGGTGCCGGCTGGATGTGGCCCGTAGCAAATCGTAAAGGAAAG
>JAABPS010000454.1 GCA_011391835.1 Desulfobacteraceae bacterium | reverse complement strand
CCACCCAAGTAATGTGACGGCCAGATTGATCAGCAGTCCGCTGAATCCGGCTTTTGTGATACTCCCAATACCGGCAGCTAAGGCGGAGAGGGCCACAACAGTCATGGACTGCCCGAATGACTCTTTATCCGCTTCCACTTCTTCATAAAGGCTTGTTTCCAGTTTGGCGGCACGGATCATCCGGTTGACAAGAAGATTAACATTCTTGTTCTGGATGAAACGGTCGATGAATTGATTCATTCTAATCCTCCTTTACTTTTTAAAGTTCTGTACGAATATGCGGTTTGCCATACAACGCGCAGCTACATAGTAAATTATTATTAGCAACTATCCCTATTCATTACAATGAAATATTTTTATTGGACTGCCAGCTGAATTTATTTTGGCTGAAATGTACTGCAGGGCTTCACCAAAACCGTAAAGTATGCTAATCAACCTGAAAAAGTAACTACTGAATTTTCCAGGAGTCATCGATGAACACCATTGCAGTAATCATTCTGGCGGCAATTATTGCAGATGCTATTCTGAACGGAGTAGCGGATATGCTGAATCTGAAGATGTTAAAAGCGGAACTGCCTGAGGCATTTTCCGATGTATATGATGCAGAGCGATACCAGAAATCCCAGGAATATTTGCGCATAACTACCCGATTTGGATGGATAACATCCATATTTGACATGGCGGTTATTCTTGGTTTCTGGTTTGGCAGGGGATTTCCCTGGCTTGATGAATGGGTCAGGTCATTTGAAAAAGGGCCGGTTGTATCCGGCCTTATATACATGGGTATTTTAGTATTTGCCAGGGCGTTGATTTCCCTGCCCTTCAGCATTTATGCGACCTTTGTGATTGAAGAACGCTTTGGATTTAATAAAACCACATGGAAGACATTTATCTTTGACAGGGTAAAAGGCTTATTGCTGTCGTTGATCATCGGCGTTCCGCTTCTTTCAGGGGTATTGGTATTTTTTGAATATGCAGGGGATGATGCGTGGTGGATATGCTGGATAGTTGTCACCAGTGTGATGCTGATGATCCAGTTTGTTGCGCCCAGATGGATTATGCCCCTGTTTAACAAGTTTGTGCCCATTGAGGAAGGGGAATTAAAGCATGCGATCATGGAATACGCGCGATCCATAAAATTTTCCCTGGAAAATGTGTTTGTCATGGATGGTTCAAAGCGATCCAGCAAATCCAATGCGTTTTTTACGGGGTTTGGAAAGAACCGGCGGATTGTGCTGTTTGATACACTGATAAAAGAGCACACAGTTTCTGAACTGCTGGCTGTGCTGGCACATGAGATGGGGCATTTTAAGAAAAAACATATATTCCAGACCATGGCCATCGGCATATTCCAGACCGGCATACTGTTTTATTTGCTGTCGCTTTTTATTTCATACCAGGGTTTATTTGATGCTTTTTTTATGGAAAAGAAATCGGTTTATGCGGGAATGATTTTTTTCGGGATGCTGTATTCACCCATTGATTTTTTTGCAGGGATATTCATGCAGATGCTTTCCCGGAAAAATGAATACACGGCAGATCGGTTTGCTGTTGAGACCACCGGAAACGCCGAACCCATGATTACCGCGTTAAAGAAATTATCCGTGAATAATCTGACCAACCTGGTGCCGCATCCGTTTTATGTGTTTTTGAATTACTCCCATCCACCGGTGCTGGAGCGGATCAACGCGATTTCGCAAATCAAGACAGGGCAGGTAGTATTGCCTGCATCTGGGAATGAATGAAAATACTGCTGCTTCAGCCGCCTATCCGTGATTTTTATGACACGGATATCCGCCTCCAGCCTCTGGGACTTTGCATGCTCAAGGGGGCTGTCAAAAAACACCTGCCTCATATAAGCGTTATTGTCAAAGACTATCACCAGGGATATGGACGAAAAACCATACCCTATCCGCCTGAGTTGTCGTATCTGAAGAACTATTATTCATATCCGGATGCAAGTCCTTTTTCCATGTTTCACCAGTTCTATCATTTTGGCGCTACGTATGATGACATTGCAGCGGATGTTCAGCGTGAAGGCCCGGATATGGTGGGCATATCATCTCTTTTTACTCCCTTTTATCAGGAGGTCCTGTCGTGTGCAGAAGTAATCAAGAAAACTCTGGGGGTTCCCATTATCATGGGCGGGCCCCATGTTTCTGCTGAGCCCTTATCTGTATTAAGAGATCCGAATGTGGATTTTATCATTCGCGGGGAAGGCGAAAGACCCCTTGTGGAATTTCTCCAGGCGTTCCAGCATAACGAACCTGTGGACGCAGTGTCCAATCTTGGATTTAAAAATCAGGGGGAGCTGATCCTGAACCCCATGGGAAAACCCTACAACATCCATGAGCTTCCCTGGGCTGACGTATCAGACTTTCCGGCAGATCGGTACCTGTATGAAAAAAAGCCAATCTGTTTTTTAACTGCATCCAGGGGATGCCCGCATCAATGCAGTTTTTGTACGGTTCATCTGACCTTTGGCAAGGGAATCAGGCATAGAAAAGTTGAGGACATTGTATCTGAGATAAAGGCCAGGTATGAGGAGGGCTACCGGGTGTTTGATTTTGAAGATGACAACCTTACCTTTTACGGAGACACCTTTAAAAAAATACTCAAACAGATTGTCAGGGGACTTCCAATACCGGAGATACGCTTTCTGGCTATGAACGGAATTTCCTACATTAGTCTCGACTTAGAAATCCTTGAGTTAATGAAACAGGCTGGATTTACGAGCCT